>NZ_WBKT01000023.1 GCF_008868175.1 Micromonospora sp. AMSO31t | reverse complement strand
GAACGCCATCACGTTGCCGGCCACCACGGCGGCGTCGAACGGCTCGGGCTCGTCCTGCGCGGCCAGGTCCAGCTCGGCGAGGTCGCCGACCAGGAAGCGCGGGCCGGGGTGGTCGGTGCGGGCGGCGGCCGGGTCGAGCGGGCTGCCGGCCGGCACCAGGCTGACCAGGCCCGCCGGCAGCCGCACCGGCCGCACGCCGGCGTAGCCGAGCATGCCGGGCACGTCGGCGCCACCGGCGGGGCGGTCGGCCCGGTGGGCACCAGGTCGGGGAGCTTCGGGAGGGCGGCGAACCGGCCGAGGGTGATCGGTTCCGGCTCGCCCTGGCCGGTGCGGGCGAGCAGCAGGGCCGCCTGCAACTCGGTGATGCCGGCGAGGCCGGTGCGCCCGGCCACCGCGTACTGCCGGCCGCCGCCGGAGTTGCGGACCAGGTAGACGTCGCCGACGGTCGCGCCGGTGACCCGCTCGGACGGGGTGCCCAGGTCGCGCAGCGGGGGCGGTGCCAGGTCGGCGCCGGCCGCCACCGTGTTGAGCAGCGCCGGGGCCACCGGCACCGCGCGTTCCCGGGTGGCGGCCAGCGCGGCGAGCACCCGGTCGGTGTCGCGGAGCAGGTAGCGCCGCTCGTGCCAGAGCAGGTGCAGGCTGCCGTCCGGGTGGCGCAGCAGCAGGCCCTGGTCGCCGAGGGGCCGGCCGCCGGTGGCGTCCCGCCCGATCAGCAGCGCCGAACGGACCTCGGTGCGGCCCGCCTCGGCGGCGGTGACCGAGCAGACCGTCCACGGCCCGCCGGTGAGCCGCCCCGGCGCGGGCAGCGAGTCGGGGGCGTCGGCGATGCCCAGCGGCAGCCCGCGCGGCACCCCCTCGATGGAGCGGCGCGACACCAGCACGGTCTTCGGCCGTTCCGCGCCGATGACCAGCAGCGCCGAGGCGTAGTTGAGGACCGGGTGCAGCTTCTCCTCCCGATAGACGAACCGCGCGCCGGACTCCTTCTCCACGATCACCGCGCCCGCGTCGCGCCAGGCGCTGCCGCCGCCGGCGAACAGGCCGTAGAGGGTGACCCCGCCGAGCGCGATCACCGCGACCAGCACGCTGGCCAGGCCGGCGCCGGCCAGCCGGCGGAACGGCGACTGCGCGGGGTCGGTCTCCCGCATCACCAGCGCGGCGACCGCCCGCTGGACGGTGAACTGGTAGGAGTGGAGCTGGTCCTGCCGGGACGGCATCGGGTCCCTTCCGAGAAGGATCGTCGGCGCACAGGATAAGCGCTCCGTCGATCTCCCGGGGACCCTCCGTGTCGGCCGGCGACCGCCGGCGATGGCGGGACTCGTCGGGGAGCGCTTGCCGGAGCCGGTACGGTCACCATGGCGGTGTGGGGCCGCCGAAGGAGGAGACACAGTGGACAGCAGCGCCTGGGACACCCGGTACGCGAGCACGCCGGGTCTGGTGTGGAGCGCTGAGCCGAACCGCTTCGTGGTCGAGTCGGTCACCGGGCTCACCCCCGGCGTCGCGCTGGACCTGGCCGCGGGTGAGGGGCGCAACGCGGTCTGGCTGGCGGAGCAGGGCTGGCGGGTCACCGCTGTGGACTTCTCGCCCGTGGCCGTCGGCCGGGGGCGTGAGCTGGCCGCCGGCCGGGGCGTCCAGGTGGAGTGGCGGGTCGCCGACGTGACCGCGTACCGGCCGGTGCCGGGCAGCTACGACCTCGTGCTGATCAGCTACCTGCACCTGCCCGCCGGCGACCTCGCCCGGGTGCTGGCCGCGGCCAAGCAGGCGCTGCGCCCCGGCGGGAGCCTCGTGGTGGTCGGCCACGACGTGGCGAACCTGACCGGCGGCACCGGCGGACCGCAGGACCCGGCCGTGCTGCTCACCCCGGAGGCGGTGGTCGACGGGTTGGCCGGGCTGCACATCCGGCGTGCCGAGACGGCCCGCCGCCCGGTGCCCACCACCGACGGCGGCACCGTCGACGCCCTCGACACGGTGGTCGTGGCGAGCCGCCCCGACTGACCGGCGCCGCGACCGTCAGGGCCGCAGGATCAGCCGGATCGGGTTGCCCTCCTTCTCGTGCACCCGGCGCACGGCCTCCGGCGCGTCCGCCAGCGGCAGCACGTCGCTGACCGACGCGGACAGGTCGAGCCGGCCCAGCCCGGTGAGGGTGACCAGCTGTCCGACGTGCTCGGCCTCGGAGCCGTAGTGGCCGAGCACCGCCTGCCGGTTGTAGGTGAAGCGGCTGTCCGACGGGATGCTGATCGGCTGGTTGGCGATGCCGGCGAGCACCAGCCGGCCGTGGCGGCCGAGCACGGTCATGGCCTGCTCGCGGACCGCGTTGACGCCGGCGAAGTCGAACGCCACGTCGAGCCCCCGGGTACCGACGAGTTCGAGCACGGCGTCCTTGAAGCCGTCGTCCGCCGGGTCGAGGGCCACGTCGGCGCCGAGGGCGACCGCCCGGTCCCGGGCCGCGGGCAGCGGGTCCACGGCGATCACCGGGGCCGCGCCGACCAGCAGCAGCAACTGCACCGCGTGCGCGCCGAGGCCACCGACGCCCCACACGGCGACCGCCTCCGCCGGCCGGACCCGGGCGGTCTCGGTCACCGCCGCCCAGGGCGTGGAGACCGCGTCGGGGATGATGCAGGCCTGCTCGAACGGGAGCAGGTCCGGGACGGGGACCAGGGTGTCCTCGCGGGCCACGGCGTATTCGGCCCAGCCGCCGTCGTAGTCGACACCGCGGGTGAGGACCAGGCCGAACCGGTCCCGCTCCCCCGCCTGGAGCAGCACCCGCTGGCCGGGCTGCCAGCCCGTCACCCCGTAACCGAGGGCGTCCACCGTGCCCGCGACCTCGTGGCCGAGGGTCACCGCGTCCCCGCCCAGGTACAGCGGGGTGAGGGTGCCGTCGATCAGGTGCACGTCCGACAGGCACACGCCGGCGGCGGCGACCCGGATCCGCACCTGCCCGCGCCCCGGCTCGGGCACCGGCACCGATTCCATCCGCAGGGCCCGATCGGCCACGTGCAGCCGTCCGGCCAGCATCTCCGCCACGTCCGCTCCCCTCTCCGGCGTCCTCGACCCCCGCGCCGAGCCGGAGTCGTCGGCGGCGTACCCGTCGCCGGCCCGCCGATGCCGCCGGACGCGGAAAAACGGCCGCGCCGCCCGTATCCTCGGGCCGTCGGCCGACCGGTCGGTAGCATCCGGTCACGGACCGGTGGAGAGGACACCCGTGAGCGCACGCTTCGAGGAACTGGCTTGGCGGGAGACGCCGATCGGCGAGATCAGTCTGCGCCGGCGCCGCGACCCGTCGCTCGACGTCGACGTGTACGAGGTGAAGCTCGACGACGAGTTCCTGATGTCCAGCCTCTTCCCGGTCGCGGAGATCGAACTCGCCCGGCTCGGGCTGGCCCCGCTGGCCGGCGGGGCCCTGGACGTGGTGGTGGGCGGGCTGGGCCTCGGCTACACGGCGCGCACCGCGCTGGAGGATCCCCGGGTGCGCTCGCTGCTGGTGGTGGAGGCGATCGAGGACGTGATCGACTGGCACCGCCGGGACCTGCTCCCGTTCGCCGCCGGGCTGGCCGCCGACGCGCGGACCCGGTTCGTCCGGGCGGACTTCTTCGCGGCGGTCGCGGGCGGCGCCGGGTTCGATCCGGAGGCGCCGGGGCGCCGGTTCCACGCGGTGCTGCTCGACGTGGACCACTCCCCACGCCAGGTGCTGCACCCCAGTCACGCCGACTTCTACACGGTGGACGGGCTGCGCCGGCTGGCCGCACTGCTGCACCCGGACGGGGTGTTCGCGCTCTGGTCGAACGACCCGCCCGACGCGGCCTTCCAGCGGACGCTGACCGAGGTGTTCCCGACCTCGGTGGCGCACGTCGTGCGCTTCCCGAACCCGTTGCAGGGCCGGGAGGCCGCGAACACCGTGTACGTGGCCCGGCACTGACCGGCCCCGGGCAGGCATGGCGGGAGCCGGAGCGGGAAAGCGGGCGGCCCACCGTACTCCCGGGAGGGTGACATGCGGGCGTTGCTCTGGATCGTCGGCGTCGTGGCCGGCGTGCTCATCCTGCTCGGGCTGCTGCTGGAGGCGGTCCGCTGGCTGATCATCATCGGTCTGGTCGCGTTGGTCGTGGTCATCGTGCTGGGCGCCGTGAAGACCCGACGGGTGCTGAACCGGCCCGCCGGCCGCCGCTGATCGGGCGCACCCCACCTCGCCGCTGCGCGCCGTGTGACGAACCCAGCAAAGTTACCGCGGGGTAAGTTACCGGGTGGTTAAGTTAGGCTGAGGGCCGTCATCCGGCAGCGAGGAGAGACGGCGATGGACGCGACCGCGCAGCGGCCCTGGACGCGCAGCTACGCCCCGGGCGTACCGGCCGAGATCCCGGAGCCGGCCGGCTCGCTGGTGGACCTGATCACCGACGCCGCCCGCCGGTTCGGCCCGCGGGTCGCCCTCGACTTCTACGGCGCCACCACCACCTACGCCGAGCTGGCCGACCAGGTGGCCCGGGCCGCCGAGGCGCTGCGCCGGCTCGGCGTCGGCCCCGGCGACCGGGTCGCGCTGGTGCTGCCGAACTGCCCGCAGCACGTGGTCGCCTTCTACGCGGTGCTGCGCCTCGGCGCCGTGGTGGTCGAGCACAACCCGCTCTACACGGCCGACGAGCTGGCCCACCAGCTCGCCGACCACGGCGCCCGGGTCGCCGTGGTGTGGGACAAGGTGGCGGCGCTGGTCGCCGGCCGCGGCGCGGTCGAGACCGTGGTGGCCGTGGACCTGCCCGGGGCGCTGCCGCGCCTCAAGCGCTGGGCGCTGCGGCTGCCGCTGCCCAAGGTCCGCGCCGCCCGGGCCGCGATGACCGCCCCGGCCCCCGACGCGCTCTCCTGGCCGGCGCTGGTCGCCGACGCCACCCCGCTGGCCGCCGACCACCCCGCGCCCCGACCCACCGACACCGCGCTGCTCCAGTACACCGGCGGCACCACCGGCGTCCCCAAGGGCGCCGTGCTGACCCACCGCAACCTGCGGGCCAACGCCGCGCAGGGCCGGGCCTGGGTGCCCGGCCTGCGCGACGGCGCCGAGACGGTGTACGCGGTGCTGCCGCTGTTCCACGCCTACGGCCTGACCCTCTGCCTCACCTTCGCGGTGAGCATCGGCGCCACCCTGGTGCTCTTCCCCCGCTTCGACCTCGACCAGGTGCTCGACGCGGCGCGCCGCCGCCCGCCGACCTTCCTGCCCGCCGTCCCGCCGGTCTACGCGCGCCTCGCCACCGCGGCCCGGGAACGCGGCGTCGACCTCACCTCCATCCGGTACGCGATCTCCGGCGCGATGGCCCTCCCGCCGGCCACCGTGGACCTCTGGGAGTCGGTGACCGGCGGGCTGCTGGTCGAGGGCTACGGGATGACCGAGACCTCGCCCATCACGCTGGGCAACCCGGTCGCCCCGACCCGCCGCCCGGGCACCGTCGGCGTGCCGTTCCCGTCCACCGAGGTGCGCCTCGTCGACCCGGAGGACCCGACCCGGGACCGCGCCCCCGGGGAGGCCGGCGAGCTGCTGGTCCGCGGACCGCAGGTGTTCACCGGCTACTGGAACCGCCCCGACGAGACGGCTCGGGTCCTGCTGCCCGGCGGTTGGCTGCGCACCGGCGACGTGGTCACCATGGACGCCGACGGCTTCGTCACCGTCGTCGACCGGATCAAGGAACTGATCATCACGGGCGGGTTCAACGTCTACCCGTCCGAGGTGGAGGAGGCGCTGCTCCGGATCCCCGGCGTCCGCGAGGCCGCCGCGGTCGGCCTGCCCACCGGGGACGGCGAGGAGGTGGTGGCCGCCGTCGTGCTGGACCCGGGGGTGGGCGCCGGCCCGGACTCGGTCCGCTCGGCCTGCCGCCAGCACCTCGCCGGCTACAAGGTGCCGCGCCGCGTCGTGGTGGTCGACGAACTGCCCCGCTCGCAGATCGGCAAGGTCCTCCGCCGCGAGGTCCGCGACCGCCTGCTCGCCGAGGGCTGAGGGCGCGGCCGCCACCGGTCAGGGCAGTTGACCCGGCCGGTCGACGATCGCGACGCGCAGCCGCGCGACGGCCGATTCGGGCGACTCCCTGCCGTCGCGCACCACCGACCCGCGGGTGCCCAGGTAGACGTGGGTGTCCCGGTCGAAGAGGAAGTCGATGTTGCCCCCGATGACACCGGGCATGCGGATCGCCACGCCGTGCCGGCCCGCGGCGTCGACCACGTCGCCCGGGACGACGACCGCTCCGGGTTCCCGCGCCAGCAGTTCGAACAGCGCCGCCAGCGCCCGGGGCGGCACGTAGCCGTCGAGCACCGACCGCGCCGTGGTGTACGGCATGCTCTCGCCCCCGTACACGGCCTTCTCGTCGGCTCCCTCGGGGAGGTGCAGGTCGACGGGGTGGTCCCGGAGGTATCGGAGCAGCCGGTCCGGGTCGGTGGGCAGGTCGCCGTGGTAGGCGGGCGACGGAAGCTCGTCGAGCTCCTTCGTGGGATCCGCGGGATCGAGAGGTCGGAGCACGCGCAGTTGGCCCCACCCGTTCGGTTCCGCCTCCGGCCGGTACCGCGCCTGCGGGTGCGCGACTCCCCCGGCCGACTGCCACATCTGCACCCGCGTGGTGAGGTACGGGCCGCTGTCCGGCCGCTCCCGCCTCGTCGCCAGCGCCTCCGTGAAGACGTACTGGTCGGGCCTGGCGCTGAGCTCCGGCTGCTGCCGGGCGGCGTCGGCGGCCAGGCGGAGGATCTCCGACGCGCTGGCCGTGGGCGGTCGCTGGCTGCCCAGTCCCACGGCCTGGGCCGCCAGGACACCGGCGGTCAGCGCCACCGCCAGCCCGAATGCTCCGGCGAGGCGCCAACCGCGCCGGAACCGGCTCCGGTGTCCGACCGGACGGCCCGCCGGAGCGGGCTCCGACCGCTGGAGGATGTGTGCCTTCAGATCCGTGAGGAGCTGCTCCTCGAAGCCGTGCGCTGACTGCTCGGTCCTCGTCATGGCGTCGTCTCCGTTCGATCAGGCGAGGGTGGCGGCGGGGCGGGCGAGCACGGCGCGGACGACGCGACGGGCGCGGTGCAGGCGGACGCGCGCGGCGACCGGGGACATCCCGAGCGCGGTCGCCGCCTCCGCGACGGTGAGGCCGTCGACGGCGACGCTCTCGACCAGCGCCCGGGTGTGCTCGGGCAGCCCGCTCAGCGCCCGGCACGTGCGGCGCGCCGCCGACTCGGCGTCGATCCGCTCCTCGATGCGGGCGATGTCGTCGGCGTCCAGGTCCCGTCGTCCGGCCAGTCGGCCGGTCACCCGCAGCCGTTGTGCCGCCCGGCGACGCTCGTCGGCGATGACGTTGCGGGCGACCCCGAACAGCCAGGCGATCTGGCTGCCCCGGTCCGGCCGGTAGCCGGCCGCCGACTCGATCACCGCCAGGAACACGTCGGCGGTCAGGTCGGCGGCGAGGTGGGGGTCGTCGACCCGCCGGGCCACGAACCGGCCCACCGCCTCCACGTGCCGCCGGTAGAAGATCTCGAAGGCCACCGGATCGGCTCCGATGCCGGAGAGATCACCCTCCACTGCGCCAGGATCATGCACCGGGCCGTCCTCTCTCGTAGCCGTTACACCCCTTCTTCGTACGGCCGGGCGCCGGTGTTACAGATACGAGGTTCCTGACTGTCCCGGGGTGCCGGGTCCGAGGTCGCCGGAACGGATCGTCCTCGCCACCTCGCTCAGGTCGTTGTCCAGTTGGTGATCGCGCCCGGGCAGCCGGTGCAGCCGCGCCTGCGGGACGGCGCGGGCGTACAGGTCGGCGTGCGACGGCGGGGCGGTCTCGTCCCGAAGCCCGTGGAACACATGCACCGGAACTCCGCGCGGCAGCCTCGCCCCGAGGTCGTGCGGCAGCTCGAACTCCTCGCCGGGCCAGCCGCCCGCACCGACGAACGGGGCGGCGATCAGCAGGATCGCGCCGAGTTCCCGCTCCGGTGGCCGCTCGGCGAGCGCGTTCACGAGGATCGTCGCGCCCACCGAATGGCCGGCCACGACCGCGCCGTCGTCCAGGGCGGCCAGCTCACGCCGGATGGCCGCGCTCCACCGGGCGTGGCTCGGGTCGTCCTCGTCGGGCATGCGCGGGTAGCGGACCTCGTACCCGTCCCCGAGCTCCCGCCGCAGGCTGTCGACCAGCTTGTCGTCCCATTCGTCGTGCGTGCCCGCGCCGCCGCCCTGCACGAACAGGACCTGCCGGGTCTCTGCCATGACCATCCACCCTTGCGCCTCGATCGTGCATCCGGCCTGTGCGCCCCGCGCCCGCCGCGCCGCGGCGGTACCGACTCAGGTGAGGCCGCGGTGCGCGGCCCACAGCTCGCCGGCCCGGCCGGCGGCCCTGTCGACCAGGGCCACCAGCTCGGGCCGGTCGGGCACGGGGAACGAGACGTAGGTGCCGCGGCCGCCGGCCGTCGGCCGGCCGTACGCCTTCGCCGCGAGCCGCCCGTCCGGCAGGAGCCGGACGTTGAGCGTGGTCAGCGTGAACTCCTCACCGCGTCGGGTGTCGGTCCAGCGGAGCCCGTCGGGGATCGTGACGTTGATGGCCAGGGCGCTGACCTCGATGGCGACGTCGCTGTTCATGGACGCATGGTCCCACGCGGGCCGGGGCGCCCCAGGGATCGTCACGTCGGTTCGACGGGCAGCCACAGTTCGCAGGTCGCCGTGCTGAAGTCGGCCGCGCGGTCGAGAACCGCGACGATCGAGGGTCCGGGCCGCAGACGCCACGGGTTGGAGGGGAACCAGTCCGTCGCGGTGGCGGCCCAGGTTTCCTGCAGGACCTGCGGGTGCGGCCCGGTGGTGCGGAACACCGCCCACCTGCCGCCCGGGACCTCGATGGCGTCGAGGTCGTCCGGGGTCGACGTGTCCGGTGCGACAGCGACCCCGTGCAGGTAGGTCAGTTCGCTGCCCTCGGCGCCGTCGGGGTCGAGGTCGTCGCAGACCTGCAGGAGGCCCGGCGGCTCGGTGTCGCCGAGGCTCTTCAGCCGGAGGTGCTCCTCCATCGGCAGTGCGGCGATGTGCCGCTGGATGTGCGGGTTGATGCCGTGGTGGATCAGCGGGACCCGCACCGCGTGTCCGACGAGTCGGAACGCGGGGCGGTCAACGATGCGGGTGTGCATGGGTCTGCTCCCTTCGACGCTCAGGCGGAACCTGAGCTGCGGTTGCGTGCGAAGGGGGCCTCCGTCGCGGCGAACCTCACCGGGGCCGGCGCCGTGGACCGCCCGGAACGCACGCCCGAACGCCTCGGTCGAGCCGTATCCGTGCCGGACGGCGATGCTCAGCAGGTCGTCCCGGCCGCGAACGACGTCCGCGGCGGCGACGGTCATGCGGCGCCGGCGCACGTACTCCGACAGCGGCATGCCGGCCAGTGACGAGAACATGCGACGCAGGTGGTATTCGGTCGTGCCGAGCGTCCTGGCCAGTCCGACGACGTCGAAGTCCTCGGTCAGGTGTTCTTCGACGAAATCGACGAGCCGGTTGAGTGCCGAGATCACGAGGCCTCCCTTCGACGTCAAGACTGGCCCGGGGAACCTCGGCCGCGCCCGACCGCTGTGGCCCGATCCGATCATGCCGGTGCTGACGCGGAGAAGGCCCTACCACCGCTCCACGAGGTGTTCACGGCCCGGCGGCGGGTCGTACGGTTCGGGCCAGTGGTCGATGACCCGGCTGATCAGGCCACCCTCGGACACCTCCAGCCAGACACACGCGTCCTGCCGCTCGTCGCCCACCCGGACGTCGAGCCACAGGGCGGCCGACCCGCCGTCCGCGACCAGGCGGCGCACCCGCAGGTGCCAGTCACCGGGATACTCGATGTTGAACCGCAGGAACGCCTCCCTCCCCCGGATGCGTTCCCGGGTCTGCGGCATCTCGTAGGTCACGTCGTCCGCGAGCAGGCCGGCCAACCCCGGCCAGTCGCGGCGTTCGAGCCGATCGACGTAGTCCTGGGCAGCCTGCCGGGTCAGGGCGGTGTCGCTCACGGCACGGACCCTACTGCCCGGCACCGACATCCTCGGGCGGCCGCACCAGACAGCGGGAGTTTGCCGAAACAGCAAGAAAGTTTGTCAACGCAGGCGGCGTTCCGGATGCTGGTGGCGTGGACAGCAACGAGCCCGACGCGGAAGGACACCGCGGCATGAGTGGACACGGACACCGGCACGCCGAGGCGGACGGGGCCGACATCTTCGAGCCACCGGCCTGGGAGGAGCGGTACTCCGGCGCGGAGAAGATCTGGAGCGGCAACCCCAACGCGCAGCTCGTCGCCGAGGTGACCGGGCTGACCCCCGGCACGGCGCTCGACGTCGGCTGCGGCGAGGGCGGCGACGTGATCTGGCTGGCCCGGCAGGGCTGGCGGGTCACCGGCGCCGACTTCTCCGCCAACGGCCTGGCCCGCGCCGCCCGGCACGCCGAGCAGGCCGGGGTCGCCGACCGCACCGACTGGTGGCAGGTCGACGCGCGGACCTTCGCGGCGGACGGCCGGTCCTACGACCTCGTCACCAGCCACTTCCTGCACCCGCCGGACGGCGGGATGGTGGCGGTGACCCGCCGGCTGGCCGAGGCCGTCGCGCCGGGCGGCCACCTGCTGGTCGTCGGCCACGCGCCGCACGAGGCGTTCACCCACCTGACCGCGAGCCACCGCAGGGCCATGTTCCTCGCCGAGGACCTGCTGCCCGGGCTGCCGGACGACTTCGAGGCCCTCGTGGTCGAGCAGCGGCCCCGGACGGTCACCCGGGACGGCGTGACGGTCGACATCGACGACTCCACCCTGCTCGCTCGCCGGAGGTCGTAGGCAGCTCGGCGCCGGCTGCCCGGCGACCGGACCGGACCCCGGTCAGAACCAGCTGTCCCGGGTGTCCAGCGTGGTCCGGTCCAGGCTCTCCAGCAGGTCGAACTGCGGCCCGGTCCGGGGCAGCTCGTAGCGGAAGAAGTACCGCGCCGCCTGCCGCTTGCCGGCGAGGAAGTCCCCCTCCGGGCCGTCCGGCGAGCCCAGCGCCTCCACGGTCAGCAGCTGCTCCAGCCACATCCAGGCGATCACCACGTGCCCGACGGCCTCCAGGTAGAGCGACGCGTTGGCCAACGTCACCTCGGGATCGCCGGCGCCGTGCAGCCGCCGGGTGACCACGGCGATCCGGTCGACCGCCGCGCCGAGCCGGCCGGCCAGTTCGGCTGCCTCGCCGTCGGTCTTCCAGGCCCGGGTCACGGTGGCCCGGATGGTCTCCAGCAGCAGCTCCAGGCCGGCGCCGTCGCGCATGGTGACCTTGCGGCCCAGCAGGTCCAGCGCCTGGATGCCGTGGGTGCCCTCGTGGATGGGGTTGAGCCGGTTGTCCCGCCAGTGCTGCTCGACGTCGTAGTCGCGGGTGTAGCCGTAGCCGCCGTGCACCTGGATGGCCAGGTCGTTGGCAGCCAGGCACCACTGGGACGGCCAGCTCTTCGCGACCGGGGTGAGCAGGTCCAGCAGCAGGTGGGCACGGCTGCGGTCGGCCTCGGCCGGGGCGGTCTTCTCCTCGTCGAGCAGCCGCCCGCAGTAGAGGATCAGGGCGAGGGCGCCCTCCACGTAGCTCTTCTGCGCCAGCAGCATCCGGCGGACGTCGGCGTGCGCCATGATCGGCACCTGGGGCGCGGTGGGGTCCTTGTCACCGGCCGGCCGGCCCTGCGGGCGCTGCCGGGCGTACGCCACGGACTTCAGGTGGGCGGTGTAGCCGAGCGCGGTGGCGCCGGCGCCCACCCCGATGCGCGCCTCGTTCATCATGTGGAACATCTGCGCCAACCCCTGGTGCGGCTCCCCCACCAGGTAGCCGACCGCGCCGGGCCGCCCGTGCGGGCGGTGCACGCCCTCGCCGAAGTTGAGCAGGGTGTTGGTGGTGCCCCGGTAGCCGAGCTTGTGGTTGAGGCCGACCAGCACCACGTCGTTGCGGGCGCCGAGCGCGCCGTCGGCGTCGAGGAGCACCTTCGGCACGATGAACAGCGAGATGCCCTTCACGCCGGGCGGCCCGCCGGGGATCCGGGCGAGCACCAGGTGGACGATGTTCTCGGCCAGGTCGTGCTCCCCGCCGGAGATCCACATCTTGGTGCCGACCAGCCGGTACGTCCCGTCGTCCTGCGGCTCGGCCCGGGTGGTGATGTCGGCGAGCGAGCTGCCGGCCTGGGGTTCGGACAGGCACATGGTGCCGAAGAACCGCCCCTGCACCATCGGCCGGACCCAGGTGTCGATCTGCTCGGCGCTGCCGTGAGCGAGCAGCAGGTTGGCGTTGCCGAGGGTGAGGAACGGGTAGGCGGCGGTGGCCACGTTGGCGGCCTGGAACCAGGCGGAGCAGGCGGCGGCCACCGCGTGTGGCAACTGCATGCCGCCGACCGACTCGTCCATGGTGGCGGCCAGCAGGCCGGTGCGGGCGTACGCGTCCAGGGCGGCCTTGACCTGGGGGATGGTGCGGACCCGCTGCCCGTCGAAGGTCGGTTCGCTGGCGTCGGCGGCCCGGTTGTGCGGGGCGAACTGCTCGGCGGCGACCTGCGCGGCGAGGTCCAGCACCGCGTCGAAGGTCTCCCGCGAGTGCTCGGCGTAGCGGGCGCGCTCGGTCAGCCGGCCGACGTCGAGCCAGTCGTGGAGCAGGAACGCCAGATCGCGACGGGACAGCAGGGTGGACGACGACACGGGTCTCCTTCCGTCGACCGTCGTCAGCCGCGGCGCAGCCCGGCGACGGTCTCTCGGAGGTCATCCTGACTGATCGGGGCGGGCGGCGCACCCTCCGTCGCCTCCCGGAGCGCCTTGGCGAGTTGCACCCGGCGCAGCACCTCCCGCAGGTCGGCGCCGGTGAGCCCGGGGCTGGCCGCGGCCAGCGCGACCGGGTCGACGTCGGCGGCGAACATCCGGAAGCCGGGCCGCTCGTGCCGGTCGATGAGCTCCCGGATCATCGTGGCGAGGATCTCCGCGCGGCCGGCCTCGTCGGGCGCCGGGATGGCGATCTTGAGGTCGAAGCGGCCGGAGCGGGTCAGCGAGGCGTCCACCCGCTGCGGGAAGTTGGTGGTGGCCACCACGATGACGTCCGGGTTCTCCTCGAACAGGGTGTTCATCTCCTGCTTGAAGATGCCGGCCACCGCGTTGACCGCCTGGCTGGCCGCGTCGCCGCCGGAGCCCGCGTAGCTGATGATGCTGTCGAACTCGTCGAAGAGCATGACGGTGGGCCGCCGGTAGCGGCGCGCCTCCCGGAAGATCCGCTTGATGTTGCGTTCGGAGCCGCCGAGGAACTTGTCGAGGATCTCCGGGGTGCGGATCTCCACGAAGTCCGCGCCGATCTCGTTGGCCAGGGCCCGGGCCAGCATGGTCTTGCCGGTGCCCGGCGGGCCGTACAGCAGGATGCCCTGCGGCCGGCGCGCCCCCCAGCGGGCCATCGCCTGCGGGTGCCGGAACGACACGGCGACCTCGCGGAACCGGGCGACCACCTCGGCGAGGCCGCCGACCTGGTCGAGGGTCACCGCCGCGCTGCGCGGCACCGCCGCGGCCGCGCGGTGACCCACGGGGTACGACCGGCCGCGCAGCAGCGTCGGCTCCGGGGTGTCGCCGGCCAGCTCCCGGACGGCCTGGAGCACCACGCCGACCATGGCGGTCAGGTGCGCGGGCGTCACGTCGGCGCTGGGCACCTCCGCGCGTACCCGCACCGTCTGGCCGTCGTGGCTGACCTGCGGGCGCAGGCCGGCCTCCTCGGCGGCGCGCAGCACCGCAAGGCCGGCCGGGTCGCGCGACGGCTCGGCGAGGGCGGCCCCGGCGGGCCGCAGCCCGAGCCGTCGGCCGGCCTCGGCGGCGACCCGGCCGACGGCGGCGGCGGGCCCGTCGCCGCCCCGCGCGGCGAGCCGCTGGGCCACCAGCAGCCCGACCGGCCCGGCCAGGCCGAGGGCGAGCAGACCGGCGCCGGGCAGTGCGGCGTCGGCCCGCAGGTACGCCTCGAAGCGGTGCACCCCGCTGTCGGCGCGCACGGTGCAGCGCACCTCCCGCACCGGCGCGGGGAAGTCGCCCCCGGCCAGCAGCTCCACCGGCCCGTCCTGGGCGGCGGCGAGCAGCGCCGTCGCGCCGGTGACGGTCACCCGGGCGCCGAGCAGCGTCACGGTCTCCGCGTCCGGCCGGACCTCGTACCCGGTCATGCGACCACATCCCTCGCTGCGGCGGTCTCCGCTGCCGAGTCTGGCACCGTGGCACCGCCCCGGCCACCGGCGCGGGTCAGCCCGCCTCGGCGAGCAGGCCGTCGACCAGGTCCCGGGGCAGCCCGTGGGTGTCGTGCAGCCAGTGGTAGTCGCGCTCGGTCAGCGGGCCGCGCGCGCGTACCCGGTCGACCAGTGGCCGGCCCCGGTCCAGCAGGCCGCGGAACCGCCGCTCCTCCCCCAGCAGCAGCTCGCGCAGCGGGCCGGCCTGCGCGTCCTGCCGGAACCGGCGCAGCGTGTCGCCGTACGCGTCGAGCGGCAGCCCGGTCAGGCTCCGTGCCGGGTCGTCGCGCCACAGCACGGTGAGCGCGCGCCGGACCAGCCGGCGCAGCACGTAGCCGCGGCCGGTGTTGCCGGGGCGTACCCCGTCGCCGAGCACGACCACCGCGGAGCGCAGGTGGTCGGCGACCACCCGCAGGTCCTGGCCGCGCAGGTCCCACCGGTCGCGGACCGCGCCCACCCACGGGCTCAGGCCCGCGCCCTCGAAGACCGACCGGCCGCCGCGCAGCACCATCTCCAGGCGTTCCAGGCCCATCCCGGTGTCGATGCTCGCCATCGGCAACGGCGTCAGCCGACCGTCCGGGTGCCGGTGGTGGCGCATCTGGACGTGGTTCCACACCTCCATCCAGCGCTCGTCGGTGCCCGGGGTGCCGACCGGCGGGCCGTCGCCGGTCCACACGAAGATCTCGGAATCGGGCCCGCACGGGCCGGTGGGGCCGTTGGACCACCAGTTCTCCGCGCCGTTGGTCTCGACCGGCACGCCCAGCCCGGTCCAGGTGGCGAGGGCGGTCTCGTCCGGGCCGACCTGGCCGTCGCCGCCGAAGACGGTGGCGTGCAACCGCGCCGGGTCGATGCCGAAGCCCTCGGTGAGCAGCTCGTGGCCCCAGCGCAGGCTGGTCGCGATGTCGTAGTCGCCGAGCGACCAGGAGCCGAGCATCTCGAAGACGGTCAGGTGGGTCCGGTCACCGACCTCGTCGAGATCGGTGGTGCGCAGGCAGCGCTGCACGTTGACCAGCCGCCGGCCGCCGGGGTGCGGACGCCCCAGCAGGTACGGGGTCAGCGGGTGCATGCCGGAGGTGGTGAAGAGCACCGGGTCGCCGGGCGGCGGGACGAGCGAGCTCTCCGGCGCGTCCCGGTGGCCCCGGCGGTGGTAGTGGTCGACGAAGGTGCGGACGATCTGGTCGGGTGTCATGGCACGGGCCTTCCGGTGGGGACGACCGGACGGTCCGCCGCGCGGGCGGTGGCGTGACACGACGACGCCGGCGGACCGTTTCCGGTCGCCGGCGGGGATGGGGCAGGTCAGGCGGCGGCAACCGGCGAGCGGGAAGCTCGCGCGGTTGCGGCGGTGCTGCTGCGCCTGAGGTCCATGCCCATGACGGTAGCCGATCGGCGGGGGCGCCGCCCACCGGAATAGTTCCGGTGGGCGGCGGCCGGTCAGGCCGTGCCGGAGGAGACCAGCGGGGCCGGGGCCACCGGCTGGCGGCGGTCGCCGCGCCGGTTGGGCAGCGACAGCCGGATCACCTTCCACCAGGCCGAGGCGACCTGCTTGGGCAGCGGGCCGGTGGTGTACTTCAGCCCGTACCTGTCGAACAGCGCCCGCACCTGCGGGGCGATCTCCTGGTAGCGGTTGCTCGGCAGGTCGGGGAAGAGGTGGTGCTCGATCTGGTACGACAGGTTGCCGGTCATGATGTGCAGCAGCCGGCTGCCGCTGATGTTGGCCGAGCCGAGCATCTGCCGCAGGTACCACTCGCCGCGGGTCTCGCCGTCGATGGAGGTCTTCTCGAAGGTCTCCACGCCGTTCGGGAAGTGCCCGCACATGATCACCGAGTGGCTCCACAGGTTGCGGATCAGGTTCGCGGTGAACGTGGCGGCGAGCGTGGACAGGAACGACGGGCCGGACAGCAGCGGGTGCAGCACGTAGTCCTTGAGCACCTGGCGGCGGATCTTGCGGCCGACCGCCCGGGCCCGGGCCCGGAACGCCGGGTCCTTGTGCCGGCCGTTCTTGAGGTTCTCCCCCAGCTCCAGGTCGTACGCGGCGATGCCGTACTCGAAGAAGCAGGCGTTCACGAAGTTGTAGAACGGCTGGCCCAGGTACGCCGGGTGCCACGGCTGGTCCTCGTCGACCCGCATGATGCCGTAGCCCAGGTCGTTGTCCTTGCCGAGCACGTTGGTGTAGCGGTGGTGCAGCTCGTTGTGGGAGTGCTTCCACTGCTCGGGCGGGGAGACGTGGTCCCAGTCCCAGGTGGTGGAGTGGATCTTCGGGTCGCGCATCCAGTCCCACTGCCCGTGCAGGACGTTGTGCCCGATCTCCATGTTGTCCAGGATCTTGGCCACCGCGAGGCCGGCCGTGCCGACGATCCAGGCGGGCGGGAACAGCGAGAACAGCAGCACCGCGCGGCTGCTCAGCTCCAGCGTTCGCTGGGTCTTGATCACCTTGCGGATGTAGCGGGCGTCCCGCTCACCCCGGTCGGCGATCACCCGGTCCCGGATCGCGTCCAGCTCCTTGCCGATGATCTCGATGTCCTCGGCGCTGAGGTGGGCGATCGGGTTGTCCGCCTTCTTCTGGATCACGGTCACGTCGGATGGCCTCCTGTCAGAGTTCGATGTCGCAGGTACCGGCGGCCGCCGACACGCAGGTCTGCACGAGCACGCCGTCGCCGGGGACGGCGGTGGTGACGTCGCCGTTGCGCAGGTCGCGCACCGCGCCCTCCCGCAGCGGGACGACGCAGCCGAAGCAGATGCCCATCCGGCAGCCGGACGGCATCAGCACCCCGGCCCGCTCGCCGGCGTCGAGGATCGGGGTGGCCCCGTCGGCCTCGACGGTCACCCCGGCCCCGGTGAACGTCACGGTGCCGCCCTCCCCCGGCGAGATCACGGTGGGCCGGAACCGCTCGGTGTGCAGCCGGTCGGCGAGCCCGTGGGAGTCCCAGTACCCCTCGACGGCGTCGAGCATGCCGATCGGCCCGCAGGCCCAGGTCTGCCGGTCGAGATGGTCGGGCACCAGGTCGGCCAGCTCGTCGACGCCGAGCAGGCCGTCGGTGTCGGTGTGCCGCTCGACGAGCCGCAGCGCGCCGGCCTCGGCGAGCGCCCGCAGCTCCGGGCCGAAGATCACGTCGTCCCGGGTCGGCGCCGAGTGCACCAGCACCACGTCCGCCCGGTCGTGCAGGCCGGCGCGCAGCATCCCCGTGACCGGGGTGATCCCGCTGCCGGCGGTGACGAAGAGGACCCGTCCGGGGGTCTCCTCGGGCACGACGAAGTCACCCTGGGCCTGGTCGAGCTGGACGATCGTGCCGGGCCGGACCCGGCGGACCAGGTGGTTGCTGACCTTGCCGTCCGGGATCGCCTTCACGGTGACGGAGATCAGGCCGTCCGCGGCGCCCGGCGTCGAGGTGACCGAGTACGCGCGCCACTGGCGCACCCCGTCGACGTCCACGCCGAGACGCACGTACTGTCCTGGCTGGTGTCCCTGCCAGCTGCGGCCCGGCTGGATGACGACGGTCGCGGCGTCCCGGGTCTCCGGGCGGACGGCGACGATCCGGCCGCGCAGCGGGGCGCCGGCGCGCAGCGGCGCCACGAGGTCGAGGTAGTCACCCGGCAGCAGCGGGGTGGTGACCGCGCCGGCCAGCCGCAGCAGTCTGTCCCGGAAGGTCACCTTCTGGGGGCGGCGGGGGGCAGTTGTGGTCATATCACCAGGGTGACTGCGTGATCGCATAACATCTTGACCGGCAAAGGTGAAAGAGCCGCAGGTTTTTGTTCGGGGAGAACAACATGTCCGACGACTACGCGAGCTATCGCGCGGCCCATCTCGAACTCGACGAGCGCGTGTCGGCCCGGCTGCGTGACCGGCTCCCCGTCGTCGCCGAGCGCACGGTCACGGCGATCACCGCCGAGATCCCCGACTACTCCGGCGCCCTCACCGGCACGATGCGGGAGAAGATCGAGAACGCGGTACGCATCGCGCTCGGCACCTTCCTCCAACTCATCGACGGGGCACAGCTGGCCGATCCGAGCACCCCGCTGGCCCCGGCCCTGGAGGCCGCGTACGCGCTGGGCAGTGGCGAGGCCCGCTCGGGGCGCAGCATGGACGCGCTGCTGGCCGCGTACCGGGTGGGGGCGCGGGTGGCCTGGCGGGAGGTCTCCGCCACCACCGTGCGCAGCGGGCTGTCCGCCGAGACGGTGGCCGAGTTCGCCGAGCTGATGTTCGCGTACATCGACGAGCTGTCGGCGGCCAGCGTGGCCGGGCACGCCGACGAGCGGGCCAGCGCCGGCCGGGCCCGCCGCCGCAACATGGAACGGCTCACGCAGCAACTCCTCGCCGGGGAACCCGAGGAGATCGTGCGGCGCAGCGCCGAACGGGCCGACTGGCCGCTGCCGCAGACCCTCACCGTCGTCCTCCTGCCCCGCCGGAACCTGCGCGCGGTGCTCGCCCTGCTCGGCCCGCACACCCTGGAGAGCGGCGAGGACCCGCCCGGCATGGACCCGGCCGAGGAACTGGCCGTGCTGCTGGTGCCGGACAACCACGGCGCCCGCCGGCGCCAGCTCACCCGCCTGCTGCACGGGCACCGGGCGGTGCTCGGGCCGGCCCGGCCGTGGCACCGGGTCGCCGCCTCCTACCAGCGGGCCACCCGGGCGCTCGCCCTCGGCCTCGGCGAACCGGACGCCGGGCCGGTCGACACCGAGCACCACCTGGCCGAACTGCTGCTGAGCATGGACCCGGAGGCCCTGGCCGACCTGCGCGCCCAGGCCCTCGCGCCCCTCGCCGACCTGCCACCGGCCACCGCGCACCGGCTCGCCGAGACGTTGCGCTCCTGGCTGCTGCACCAGGGCCGTCGCGACGACGTGGCGGCCGACCTGTTCGTGCACCCGCAGACCGTCCGCTACCGGATGGGCAAGCTCCGCGAGCTGTACGGCGACCGGCTCCACGAACCGGCCACGGTGCTCGCCCTCACCATCGCCCTGGCCGTCCCACCCACCCCGCCGGAGACGGAATGAACGGCCGGGGCGCGGTCCGCGGCGCCGCTCGGAGGGGTCAGCGGGTCCCGGCGACCGCGCGCCGCGGTTCGCCCAGGAACGCGTAGGCGGCCAGCGCGCCGGCGAGGACGGCGTCCACCGCGATGACGAAGCCCCGGTCCATCCCGCTCGGGGCGAGGGCGAACCCGGTCGCCAGGGCGACCACGGCGATCAGCACGAGGGACCCCCGGACCGCCCACCGCGCGGCCGGACGCGTCGCGGGCGGTGGGATCCCGGCGACCGCCAGGACCGCCCGGGCGGCGCCGGCGAGCCCGACGAGCAGCGAGGGCAGGGCCAGCCCGGCCACCTCCCGGTCCAGCCCGTCGAGTCCCGACCAGGCGAGCAACCCGAAGATCACCACGGCGAGGACGTGCAGAGGGACGTCGCGGGCGCGGTGGCGCCGCACCGCTGGCTCGCCGTCCCGCCTCATGACCGTCCTCCACCCGGATGCCGGCATCGTGGACAGCCATCGTCGCACTCCCCGGGGCCGCGCTCCAGCAGCCGACCAGGCCTACTCCTCCGGGACGCCCGGACCGACCTCGCCACGCCTCAGGTGCTCGGCGTTGCGGTCGGCTTCGCTGTCCGCGTTCGCGGCGCCGGCGCCCGCGTCCGTGGTGCGGCGCCCCTCGGCGTCCTGGAACACCGCGCCGGTCTCGAGCGCGTCCTCCTGCTGCCGACTCTGCTCAGGTGTGGTCATCACCACCGACTACCCTGCGAACGTCCCGGATATGCGCGAGTCCCCGGTCGAGGCAGACGGCTCGACCGGTCGGCGCCGTGGGTCCTCCCCGGTCCGGCGGCGAAGCCGGCGTCGGTGAGCCCCCCGCTCGTGCCAGCGTCGGGCCGGCCGGATGCGACGGCGGTCGGCCGGCACGAGGAGCAGGTGCGGATCCTGGCGGCGGTCCTCGCCCTGGCGGGTGCCGTCGGGCACCCGCCGAGGTGGGCTCCCGGGTCTGCGTCCGGAAGCACGCCCGACGTCAGGCAGGGCCGTAGACGAGGTCCATGGTGTCGGTGCGCCCGGACCAGCGGAGGTCGAGGTGCCAGCAGCCGGCCTGCGGCAGGTCGATGATCGACGGGCCGGGCCCGCCGGCGACCTCGCGGGTCGCCCGGGTCGCGGTGCCGTCCAGGGTCGCGGTGATGACGAGGCTGGCCGGCGCGCCGGCGTCGGCCGACGGCGTGGCCGCCGGCCGGGCAACCCAGAGGATCTTGTTGGTGGGCCCCTCCGTCCGGCCGACGGCCAGCGGATGGCCGAACAGCACGGCGACGATGTCGCCCTTCGCGCCGAGCACATGCGCGATCCGCGCGTCCCCGCTGAAGCCGGCGTCCGCCCAGTCGGGCAGGCTGCCCGTATCGACCCGGGCCGCGCAGCCGGTCGTCGCAACCGCCGCCGGCGTGGCCGGCGTGGCCGACCGGCCGGCGGTGGTGCAGCCTGCCAGCAGGACCACCGACCCCAGCAGGACCCTGCCCCATGAACGCATCTCGCACCTCCGGACCGGTTCGGTGCCGGCCGACGGCACCCGTCGTTCTGATGACACCGATCGCGCCGCGCAGGTTCCTCCCGTAGCGGATGACGGTGGTCGCGCGGCGCGGCCGGCGTCTAGTCCAGGGACGAGGCGACCCCGATCGCGTCGTCCCTGGTGAGGTCGCCTTCCAGCCGGTAGCTGACTCCGGCGTCCTCCCAGATCAACGTGGCCGCGGCGAGCCGCGCGGTCTCCACCCGCACCGTGCCGGTGCGGTCGACGTAGGCCAGCTCGTGCGGCCCGCCGATCCAGACGGCGAAGTCGCCGCGGACCTGGACCCATTCCACGCCCGGCCCGCCGAGCTGCTTGTGGAAGACCGGGTCGAGGCCACCGTCGAAGGCGTCGAGGCACAGCGCGCCACCCCGGTAGAGCAGCGTCACCACCCGGTACGCCCCGGTGCCGTCCGGGTCGGCGACCAGCACCTGTTCCGGCTCGCCCAGCTCGGCGGGTACGCGGATCGGGAAGCGCACCTGCCGCTGCGCCTCGACGAGGGAGGCGGGCCGCTGCGCCGGCAGCGGAGACGGCACCCCGGTGGGCGGCACCGGCGCCGAGGTGGTGTCGATGACGATCCCCGAGAAGCGCAGCAGTCCCGCCACGGCGTCGGCGATGGCGGCCCGCCCCGGTGGCAGCAGGGCGACGAGCAACGCGGCCAGCGCCGCGGCGAGCCAGTAGCGCCAGCGGCGCGGACGGCGTGCGGGCGTGGCCAGCCGGGCCCGCACCCGGGCGGTCACGTCGGGGACCTCGGGTGTCTCCAGCCAGGTGGCGAGGTCCCGCAGTTCGCGCTCGAGGTCATCCACGGGCCACCTCCTCGCGGTCGAGCAGGTTGCGCAGCTTCGCCAGGGCCCGGTACGTCCGTGACTTCACCGTGCCCCTGGGCCAGCCGAGCGTCGTCACGGTCTCCTCCTCGGTCAGGTCGAGAAGGAACCGGCACACGATCACCTCGCGGTCCTTGACCGGCAGCCGGCGCAGCGCCGCCACCAGCGCGGCCCGACGCTCCGCGGCGAGGACCCCGCCGACCGCGGCGTCCTCGCCGACCTCCGCCCCGGGGTTCGCGGCCGTGGCGCGGAGGACCAGCCCGTCCCGCCGGCTGCGGGACCGGTGCAGGTTGCGGGTCTCGTTGGCGACGATCGCGAGCAGCCAGGACCGGAAGGACGACTCGCCGCGGTAGCGGGACAGGTTGCGGAACCCCTTCACGAACGCCTCCTGGATGACGTCCTCCGCGTCCGATCCGGCGCCGAGCAGCACCGCCGTCCGGTACGCGGACGCGGTGTGCCGGGCGACCAGGAGCTCGTAACCCTCCAGGTCACCGGCGCGGGCGCGGCGGACAAGCTCGTCGTCGTCCAGTGGAGACCTCCCCTTCGACCACCCTCATGACACCGGCCGCGCGCCGCCGGTTCCACCTTCGCGGCACGGAACTTCGACGCCTCTGAGGGTGTCACCCGGGCATGACCGTCACCATCTCGCGCCGCGGCATCCTGACCCTGCTCGCCGGTGCCGGTGCCGGTGCCGCCGCACTGGCCGGCTGCGAGCCGACCCGGGCCCCGGCCTCCGCCCGGGCCGACGCCATTCCCGACCCGCTGGTCGTCCACGTCGACGACGGGCAGGCTCTCCTGCGCGGGACCGACCGCCGGACGATCCCCCGCGCCGTCGCCAGCGCCGACGGCGCGTGGATCTTCGCGACCGCCCTCGACGGCCCCGACACCACCTGCTGGCGGATCGATGCCACGACCAGCCGCGCCTCGGCGAGGACCCTGCTACCCGGGCGCTGGGTACCGCAGGCGGTCTCGGCCGACGGTACGGGGGTGGCGCTCACCAGGACCGGAGCGACGGTGGACGGCGGCCGGCCGCCAGGTCGGGAGGTGACCGAGGTGCTGGTCGCCGACGTCAACGGGATACGCCACCGGCTGGACCTGCGGGGCAACCACGTCCCGGAGGCGTTCACCGCCGACCGCACCGGGCTGTTCGTCCTCGAATGGCTCCCGGCGACCGCGCCGGACCGCTACCGGGTGCGGGTCGTCGACCTCGCCACCGGTGTGCCCGGCCCGCTGTCCACCCGCGACAAGTCGCCGGTTCCCCCCGGTGCCGAGGAGGAGATGCGCGGCGACGGGCGCCAGGCGGTGCTCGCCCCGGACCGCACCGTCCTCTACACCCTCTACACCCACCAGCCCGGCCACCAGCACACCCGGGACCTGGTCAGCGGCCGGCCCGGCAACGCGCACGCGTTCGTCCACACGTTGAACCTGGCGGAACGGTGGGCGTACTGCGTCGACCTGCCGCACCCGTTCGGCGAGGCGTCCGCCGCCGGCCACGCCATGGCGATCAGCCCCGACGGAGGCCGGCTCCTCGTCGCCGACGTCGCGTCGGGCGCCGTCGCGGACATCTCCACCGAGGAACTGACCGTACGCCGCACGGTCCCCCAGGCCCGCGGCACGGGCGCCGCGCACGCCGCCGCCGGCACCGACCGTGTCTTCCTCGCCGCCGGCACGACGGTCCGGGCCCTGGATCTCACCAGCCTGACCGGCACGGCGGACTGGCCGGTACCCGAGCCGGTCGCCGGCCTCGCGCTCAGCCGTGACGGCAGCCGCCTCTACGTGGGCCAGCGGGACGCGGTGAGCTGGCACGACGCCGCCACGGGCCGGGAACTCGGCCGCGTCCCGGTCCCCGGTCTCGTCGGCGTGCGCGGGCTGGCCGGCAGCGCCTGAACGCGCCGCCGCCCGCGTCACCGCACGACGGCGTACCGCACGTGAACGGCGTACGGCGACTGGTGGACCGAGAGGATCGTGAGATCGACATCCCGGTCGAAGCCCTCGAAGAGCCGCTTCCCTCGGCCCAGGACGACCGGAGCGGTGGTGATGCCGAGTTCGTCGACGACCCCCGCCGCGAGCGCCTGCCGGATGACGTCCGCCCCGCCGCCGATGGCGACGCCCCCGTCGCCGGCCGAACGGCGGGCCGCCGCCAGCGCCTCGTCGAAGCCGTCGACCATCAGGAAACCGGTGCTCGGGTCCGGCTGGTCGGCGGTGCGGTGGGTTAGCACGACCAGGGTTCCCTGGAACGGGTTCCGGCCGCCCCAGCCGCCCGCGCTGTCGTACATGCCCCGGCCGCACAGGCCGGCGCTCGTTCCCTCCATCAGCGCGTCGAAGTACGCGCGGTCGGCGTCGGTCATGCCGGCGCCGGGTTCACGCTCGGTCTCGTAGGTCCACGGGCCGCCCATCACCCAGTAGTGGAGCCGCTCGCCGCCGACGCCGAGCCCCTGGCCCGCGTGATCGTCGGGACCGGTGACGTAGCCGTCGAGGGACACGGTGATGGCGGCCTTCACCGGGCCTCGCTCTGGGGTGCTGCTCATGCTTCCTCCCGTGACGGGCGGCGGGACATCGGACCCGGCGGTTGCGGCGGGTTCCCCGCCGTCGTCACGGTAGCCGCTGCACCACGAGGACCGGTGGCCTCTCCAGGGGCGCGGGCGGGAGGACGGCGCCCGGCTCACCGGCCTCGCCCGGCGGCTGACAGGCGCGCCACGTCCCGGGCGGGCTCGGCCGTACGCCGAGCCCGCCTGTACGCCACTAGCGCTGCAGCGTCAGCACACCCGGCCGGTACGGCAGGAGGCCGTAGTCGCCGCCGGAGTTCGGGGCACGTCCCTGGTAGAGCAGCTGGAGGTTGCAGGGATCGACGGTCATGGTCTGGTCGGGGTTGTTGCGCACCAGGTCGCCGTGGCTGATGTCGTTCGTCCAGGTGGCGCCGCTGTTGGCCTTCCCGGCGAAGGGGTTGCTCTCGCTGGCGGCCTGCGGCGTCCAGGAACCGCCCAGGCTGCTGGCCGTGAACGAACGGAAGTAGCGGCCCTGCGAGCCGATCGCCTCGACCAGCATGAGGTACTGGTTCTGGCCCTGGACCTTGTAGACCTGGACCCCTTCGAAGAGGTTGTTGGTCGAGTCGCTCATGATCACCGTCGAGGACGTGCCGAAGCTGCCCGGGAAGTTGCCGATGGGCATGCTGGCGCGGTAGATCTTGCCGTTGTCCCCGGCGAAGAACAGGTACATGTTCGTGCTGTCACCGATGAGCGTCTGGTCGATGGGTCCCGTACCGGAGCCCGAGATGCTTCCGGAGAAGAGCGTCTGCGGCGACGACCATCCGTTCACGTTGGTGGGGTCACTGGACGTCCGGTAGGAGAACGCGGGCCCGCCCCACTGGTAGGCGAGCACCCAGAGGTTCTTCGGGGCGAAGTAGAACAGGGTCGGCGCGACCGCGGCGAAGGGCATGGCGTTCTGGCCGACCGAGGCCATGTCGGACCAGTTCGCGAAGGGGCTGAAGTTCATCGAACCCCACGCCGTCCCGGTGTCGTGCGTGGTGGCGTAGACGAGGTGCCGGCCGTTGTGCACGACGGTGGTGAAGTCCTTGAGCGAGACCCACCCGGACCTCGGGTTCGCCAGCGCACCCGTCGACGACCAGCGGTACGTCGACGGAAGGGTGCACGAGCCGTTCGGCGGCGTGGTGGGGTTGCCCCCGCCGTCGACCCGGACGAGTTGCCACTGCTGGTTGGAGCCGTTCCAGTCGTCGTACTGCACGATGCTTCCGCCGTCGGCGGTGGAGGCGCCCTGCACCTCCACCGCCTTGTTGCTGTTCCGGTTGATCAACCGGACGTGACCGCTGTCCGAGTCGGCCAGCCGGAACTGCTGGTTGGCCTGATTGGCGTCGGTCCACTGCACGATGTTGGCGCCGTTGGCGGTCGACCAGTTGTAGACGTCCAGCACCTTGCCGGACAGCCGCGACCGCAACCGGTAGTAGCCGCCGCCCGAGTCCACGAACTGCCACTGCTGCTGGTTGCCGTTGTTCCGCGACCACTGCACGATCCGCGCGCCGTCGTTCGTGGCCAGGTTGTACACGTCCAGGGCCTTGCCGCTGTTGCGGTTGATCAACACGTACCACGCGCTCGTGTCGACCGTCGCCGCGGCGGCCGGCGTCGACACCGCCACCGCGGCGGCGCCAGCGACCACCACCGCGGTCACGGCGGCGGCGACGACCCGCGGCACCCACCTCCGCCGCGGCGAGGGCGACGCAATCGATGTATATCCATTGATGGCAGACATGATCCTCCTTCAAAGACCAAGAGCCGAACGGTCCACCTGGGATTGGGGCGCACCGTGACGCGTGGCGGGACCTCTGCGCCAGCGTTGTTAGCGCTAACAGCACGGACGCGTGCCCTGGCCAATGCCTGATCGAAGGTCTCGACGAACTGGGCTCGCCCGGTAAGCCACGGGGGTCCGCCGTCCTCGTCCATCGACTGCGAGCGATAACATGCCGTTCGTCAAGTGGTGCTACGAACGGCCGGACGGGGAAACCCGCGACGCCGGCCTTCCTCGCACCTCGGCCGGTCGTCATCCGGCCACGTCCACGGCACCCCGTCGGGCCGGTTCCGGCCGTGCGCGAGGGCCCGCACGCCCGTCGCGGCGGTCGGCACCTACTCGAAGGTGAGGTGGTCGCTGCGGCGCGGCACCAGCGACAACGCGCCCAACCCGAGGACCGCCAGCACGGCCAGCGCCACGAAGACATGGTGTGTCGCGTGGTACAGCGACGCGCGGACGTAGTCGGCCACGGCCGGGTCGGCGGACTGGCTGTGCCCGCCCAGCACGAGGCTTGTGGCGTCCACGTGCTCGGGAAGCCGAGCGCCGATCTCCGCCGGCGGATGCGCGAAACGGTCGGCAAGAGTGGCGTTGGCGATCGCCCCGAAGACGGCGGCGCCGACGGCGCTGCCCAGTGACCGGCTGAACATGTTGGCGCCGGTGACCACGCCGCGGCGCTCCCAGCCGACCACGGACTGCACGGCCACCAGGGTCGGGCTGGCGGTCAGCCCGAGCCCGACACCGAGCACGAAGGCCGCCGCGGCGGCCGCCGACACCGTCGAATCCGGCCCGAGCAGCGTGGTCAGCGCGGCGCCGCCGATCACGAAAACACCGCCGATGAGGGCCGTGTCGCGGAAGCCGATCCGCAGGTAGATCCGCCCGGCGAGGCTGGCCGCCAGCGGCCAGCCGAGCGACAACGCCGCGAGAGCGAACCCCGCCACCAACGCGCTGGTGCCGAGCACACCCTGGGCGTACGTGGGCAGGTACGAACTCAGGCCGATGGTGAGCGCCCCGACGCACAGCGCGGTGAGGCTGCCTCCGGCGAGCACACGGCGGCCGAACACCCACAGCGGCAGCACCGGCTCGGTGGCGCGACGCTCCACGCCGACGAACGCGGCGAGCGCGACGACGCCGGTCACGAGGATCGCCACGCTCGGGATGGACGCCCATGGCCAGGCCACGCCGCCTTGGAGCAGCCCGAGGATGACGAGCCCGAATCCGACGGTGAGCAGGGCCGCGCCCGCGTAGTCCACCCGGTGCCGGTTGCGGGTGATCCGTTCGGTGAAGTGGCGGGCGAGCGTCCACGCCGCCACCGCGCCGAGCGGCAGGTTGAGGTAGAAGATCCACCGCCACGACAGGTACTCGGAGAAGACACCACCGAGTGTGGGGCCGAGCACCGCGGAGACGCCCCAGACGCTGGCGAGGTAGCCCTGCACCCGCGCCCGCTCCGCCACCGTGTAGAGATCGCCGACGATCGTCATGCTCATGGGTTGCACCGCGCCCGCCCCGATGCCCTGGACGGCGCGCGCGACGATCAGCGCGGGCATGCTCCACGCGACGCCGCACAGGATCGAGCCGAGCAGGAAGAGCGCGATGCCGAAGAACATGACGGGCCGGCGTCCCAGCGAGTCGGCGAACTTGCCGTAGATCGGCACCGTGACCGCCTGGGTGAGCAGGTAGATCGAGAACAGCCACGGAAACTGCGAGAAGCCACCGAGATCACGCACGATCGACGGCACCGCGGTGGCGATGATCGTGGAGTCCAGCGCGACCAGGCCCGTGCTGAGCATGACCGCGGCGAGCACCGGGCCACGATCGGAACGAAAGCCGACGCCCTTCACGGTCGGGTCACTGTCCGCCGGCCCCGGACCGCTGCCGGCCGCAGGTGTCGCCACCACGCGCGCACTCCTTTGCTGGGCAGGTGGACCGCTGAGGTCAACTTCTCGTAGGCCCAACGATTCCCCGATCCTGCCCGCCGCCGGTGAGACCTACGCCACTCGGCCGCCGCCGTCCCCACAGGGCGCAGTCGGGCGCCCGGAACTCCTAGGGCGACCGGGTGGGAAGGCGCAGCTCCTCGAGGTCCAGTTCGCGCTCGAGGACGCGCAGCCCCTCGTCCGGCAGTTGGCCGGCGTCCCGCCAGCGCAACAGCTCTTCGCGCTGCGCGTCGATCGCGGCCCGGCGGATGCGCAACGCCGCTTCGTACTCCGGTGACACCGGCACCTCGGACACGTCGGCCGCCTGGAGCAGGTCGAGGCGGCCGCGATAGCGGATCAGCCGGCTGTGCAGTTGCGCCCGCATCGACTCGACGGCGCCGGCGTGCTCCGGCTCCTCGGCGGCGACCTCCTCGAGCCGGGCCAACGCGGCCTCGACGGACGCCGACCGTGCTTCGTTGCGGACCCGGACCTGATCCGCCTCGTCGGCACGCAGGCCCAGTGCCCGCACCAGCGGCGCGAACGTGAGCCCCTGACCGACCAGCGTCACGAGCACGACGACGAACGCGCAGAACAACAGCAGATCCCGGTCCGGGAAGGGTGCTCCGCTGTCGGTCACCACCGGCAGGGTGAAGATCGCGGCGAGGCTGATGACGCCGCGGGTCCCGGACCAGCTGAGCGCGACCACCTCCCGCCCCCTCAGCCGCCGGGCGTTGCGTGCGTCCCAGGCGGCGCGGCGGGCGGAGCCGGCAGTGTCGTCGTCGTACTCGGAGGCACCGCCGAGGCGGGTGTGCATCCAGCGTGGCAGCAACTGGTTCAGGACCAGCCACAACGGGCGCAGGAGCAGCACCACGCCGACCGAGACCGCCACCGCGATGACGATCGTGGCGGTGGCGTACTGCTGCAGCCCCTGCACGACCTTGGGCAACTGCTGGCCGATCAGGAGGAAGACGAACCCCTCGAGAAGGAAGTCGACCAACCGCCACACCGCGCTCGTCTGGAGTCGGCTGGCGCCGGAGGCGAGCCGGGGGTGTGGTGACCGACGATCAACCCGGCGACCACCACCGCGAGGACTCCCGAGACGTGCAGTTCCTCGCCGAGCAGGAAGGCCACGAACGGGGTGGCGAGCGAGATCGCGTTGGACAGCAACGGGTCCCTGGTCAGCGGCCGCGCCAGGCGAACACCCCACGCGACCGCGGCGCCGACCACGATCCCGCCGGCCGCCGCGAGGAAGAACTGTCCGGCCGCCGCGGCAAAGGAGAAGGTGCCGCTGACGGCCGCGGTCACCGCGACGCTGAGGATCGTCAACGCGGTGGCGTCGTTGAGCAGCCCCTCACCCTGGATGATGGTGACCAGCTTCGGTGGCAGATTCACCCGCCGGCCCACCGCGAGCGCCGCCACCGGGTCGGGAGGCGCCACGGCCGCGCCGACCGCGACACCGGCGGCCAACGTCGCTCCGGCGACGAACAGGTGGAACCCCCATCCGATGGCCAACGCGGTCACGAGCACCAGGACCACGGAGAGGCTGACCACGATGCGCATGTTCCTGCGGATCGCCAGCAGTGACGAATCGAGCGCGGCGCTGTACAGCAGCGGTGGCAGGACGACTGTCAGCACGATGTGCGGGTCCAGGGTGATGTTCGGTCCCGGTAGGAGCGCGTAGAGGATGCCGATCAGCGTCAGGAGCGCCGCCGAGGGCAGACCGGAGCGTGCGGCCAGCCACCGCGCGACGATGATGACCGCGACGGCAGCAAGGACGAACAACAACAGGCTCTCGGGACTCACATACCCATTCTCCCCATACCACCACGAGACGCCGCAGAGGTGGGCCCGCAGCGCCTGGGGTCAGACGGCGCGGCGGGAGCGGGCCAGAGCCAGCCAGCCGAGGACTGCGGCGACCAGGCCGATCGCCAAAGCCGCGAAGCCACCGACGATGCCGTAGCCGGTGCCGGGACCGCCCTCGGCGACGGCCACCACCAGCCCGCCGATGGCCATGCCGGTCAGCCCGGCCACCAGGGCCACCAGACCCCCGCGCCTGCCGTTGCCGCTACCGGTCCGACCGGCCGAGCGGGCCAGAGCCACGCCACCGACGACCACGCCGGCCAGCGCCACCAGCACGGCCGCGGTGCCCACGAGCCGCCCGGTGGTCAGGGTGGAGGGATCGACGGCCGACCGGGCCGAGACGTACGCGGCCGCCGGAGTGGCGAGCCCGAACCCCCGGGGCAGGGCGACAGCGGCGGCGACCAGGTGACGGGTGGACATGAGGTGCTCCTTCTCCTTCGACGACCGGACAGGTCCGATCCTGTCCGCCGACCCCACCACCTGTCGTCCTGCCGGCGCGGACACTTCACGCTGCCGCGAGCGGCGTATCCGGCTGCCGCGGATGTCGCAGAACGCGGCACGCTACCGCGCCCGCGGTACCCGGCCGATCATCCGCGCGCAGGAGTCGCCCGGGGCGGACCGCCGGTTAGGGTGCGCGCATGGGCAGCGGACGGATCAGTGTCGGCGACGGGGCCGTCGCCGTCGGCGTGGCGGCGATCCTGCTGGTCACCGGGCTCTCCGGGCAGCACTCCGCCACGAGCCTCGACCTGCCCGGGTACGCGCTGCTGGCGGCCGGCGGCCTGGCGCTGGCCGCGCGCCGCCGCGCCCCGGTTGCCGTTCTGGCCGTCACCGGGATATGCGCGGTGGGTCACCAGGCGGCCGGTTTCGACGTGCCGGCCGTCGCGTACCTGTTCGCGGTGTACGGCGCCGTGCGGGCGGGACACCGTACCGTCACGGTGGCGGCGAGCGTGCTCATGCTGGCCGCCCTCCCCCTCGCGGCGATGGCCTCGGGCCTGCACGACACGGGCGAGGCGTTCGCGCGCGCCCGGGGCGCCCTCGAGCTGGCCTGGCTGATCGCCGCCGGAGCGGCGGGTGAAGCGCTGCGACAGGCCGAGCGGCGGGCGGACGAGGCCGAGCGCACGCGCGAGGAGACCGCGCGGCGCCGCGCCGACGAGGAGCGGCTGCACATCGCGCGGGAGCTGCATGATTCGCTCACCCACCAGATCTCCGTCATCAAGGTGCAGGCCGAGGTCGCCGTCCACCTGGCCGAGAAGCGGGGCGAACAGGCGCCGGAGGCCCTGCTGGCGATCCGGGAGGCCGGTCGCGAGGCGGCCCGGGAACTGCGCGCGACCCTGGAGGCGCTGCGCGACGACGACAGGAACCCGCCGCGTGGACTCGACCAGGTTCCGGAACTGGTGCAACGGGCCCGGACGGCCGGCCTGGACGCGAAGCTGACGATCGAGGGACGCCGGAGCGACGTGCCGGCCGCCGTGGACCGGACCGCGTACCGGATCGTCCAGGAGTCGCTGACCAACGTCGCCCGGCACGCCGCCGCCGCCAACGCCTGGGTCCGGATCGACTACCGGCCCGACGCCCTGCTCATCCGGGTCGAGGACGACGGAAGGACCACGCCGGACACCGCGCCGGCGCCCGGCGTCGGGCTGCTCGGGATGCGCGAACGGGTCGCCGCCCTCGGCGGTCACCTGACGGCGGCGCCGCGCCGCGAGGGCGGCTTCACCGTCCAGGCCGAGCTTCCCGTGGGTCAGCTCTCGTGATCCGTGTCCTGCTGGTCGACGACCAGCCGCTCATTCGCAGCGGATTCCGCGCGCTCCTCGACATCGAGGACGACATCGAGGTGGTGGCCGAGGCCGCCGACGGCAGGGCGGCCGTGGAGCTGGCCAGGGAGCACCTGCCTGACATCGCGCTCGTCGACATCCAGATGCCGGTCGTCGACGGCATCGAGGCGACCCGGCGCATCGCCGCGGACCCGGCCCTGGCCGGGGTGCACGTCGTCATCCTGACCAACTACGGGCTGGACGAGTACGTCTTCCACGCGCTGCGCGCCGGCGCGGCCGGATTCCTCGTCAAGGACATCCAGCCGGAGGACTTCCTGCACGCCGTGCGCGTCGCCGCCCGGGGCGACGCCCTGCTGGCGCCGTCGATCACCCGGAAACTGATCAACCGGTACGTCACCCAACCGCTCCGCACCGGCACCGAGGCGGGGCTGGAAGAGCTGACCAACCGCGAACGCGAGGCCGTCGCCCTGCTCGCGCGGGGCCTGTCCAACGACCAGATCGCCGACCGCATGGTGATCAGCCCGATGACCGCGAAGACCCACATCAACCGAGCCATGACGAAGCTCCACGCCCGCGACCGCGCCCAACTCGTGGTCCTCGCCTACGAATCGGGCCTGGTGGCCCCGGGCGACTCCTGACGTCCGGCCGGAGGCCGCCCACACCGTCACCTCGACAGGCCCCTGGGCGAGCCGTCCGCAGCTCTTTCTTCCCTTTCCCTCGCTACCTACTGTGCTGGTCCAGCGCCCCTCGACACTCGTGGGAGTCACATGAGCATCCGCGTGTACCGCAACGCCGCCATCCACACGGGAGACGCCGACAACCCCCTCGCCGAGGCCCTGGCCGTGGACGGCGATCGCCTGCTGGCCGTCGGCCCGGAGGCGCAGGTGCGCGAGGCGGCGGGCCATGGCGCCGAGCTGATCGATCTGGACGGCGCCGCGGTGCTTCCCGGGTTCTACGACGCCCACATCCACACCGCCCAGTACGCGCAGAGCCTCGGCGCCGTCGACCTGCGCGGGGCGCGCGGCCTGGACGAGGCTCTCGCCTTGGTGGCGTCCCACGCGGCGCGGCTGGGGCCGGGTGCCTGGCTGTTCGGCGGGCGGTGGAACAGCAACGCCTGGGATCCGCCCGCGCAGCCGGACCGGTACGCGCTGGACTCGGTCTGCCCCGAGCTGCCGGTCGCGTTGCCCAGCGTGGACGGCCACACCGTGTGGGCCAACTCGGCAGCCCTGCGGCTGGCCGGTATCGACGCGAGCACACCCGACCCGGTGGGCGGCGAGATCGTCAGGGACGCACGCGGGGAGCCGACCGGCATCCTCCGCGAGACGGCCGCACACCCGCTGCGCGACCTCATGGTCTCCCCCGATCTGCGCGACCTGCTGCGGGCAGGGCAGGAGGAGTTGCTCGCGCTCGGCCTGACCAGCGTGCACGACATCGACGGCGAGGACTGCCGGGCCGCCTATCTCGCGCTGCGCGACGCCGGCGAGCTCAAGCTGCGCGTCCACAAGGCGATCCCGATGACGCACCTGGAGGCGGCCATCGCCGAGGGCCGCCGGACCGGGCAGGGCGACGACTGGTTCCGCACCGGGCCCGTGAAGATCTTCAGTGACGGGGCCCTCGGGTCGCACACCTGCCACATGAGCACGTCCTTCGCCGGCGAGCAGGGCAACGTGGGCATCGCGGTCACCCCGTACGAGGATCTGGTCGAGCTGTTCGGCAGGGCCGCGGGTGCCGGCATCGCGGTGGCCACGCACGCCATCGGCGACCGCGCCAACAACCTGGTCATCGACGCCTACGAGGCGGTCGGCCGCACGCCGGGACTGCGGCACCGCATCGAGCACGCGCAGCACCTTCGACCCGCCGACCTGGCCAGGATGGCCAGCCTGGGCATCGTCGCCTCGATGCAGCCGGTGCACTGCACCAGCGACATCGATCTGGTCGACTCCCTGCTGGCCGGCCACGACCTGGCCTCCTACGCCTGGCGCGGGATGCTCGACGCCGGCGTCGTGCTGGCGTTCGGTTCGGACGCCCCCGTCGAGAGTCCCCACCCGTTCGCCGCGCTGTACGCCGCCGTCACCCGTACCCGTCCCGACGGGACCCCCGCCGGCGGCTGGCAGCCTCAGCAGCGGCTGAGCATGCCCGAGGCCGTCAGCGCCCACACCCTGGGGGCGGCCCGCGCTGCCGGCGAGGGTGACCGCAAGGGCGTCCTCGCGCCGGGCAGACTCGCCGACTTCATCGCGGTCGACACCGACCCCTACCGAGACTCACCGGCCGCGGTGCTGCGTACCAGGGTCATGACGACCGTCGTGGGCGGTGAGATCCGCTGGCGACGGTGCCGTTGAGGCTCGCGGGCTCGCCGACTTTCGAGCCCGCCAGCCGTCCCGCCTGCCACCATGGGCTGAATGAATCGGGTCGGCGGTCGATGCCGGCCCCGCCTGGGAGACCACGATGACCGAGAGCGTCCGCCGGCCGGTCCCGGCCGGGGCCCGCAGCGAGGACGGGTGGCTGGCCGAGGTGGCCCGCGAGGCCAGCGCCGATGCGGGCGGCGTGCCGGTGGAGTTGCTCGGCGACTACCTACGGCTGTTGACGGACGCGGCGGTGACCGGCCGCCGGCCGCGCCGCGGCGAACTCGACGCGGTGGGGGCCCTCGGCCGACGGGCCGCCGAGCAGGGTGTGTCGGCGGGCCGGGCCGTCCGCCTCTACCTGTCCGCGGCCCGGCGGCTCTGGGGGCGGCTGCCGCACCTGGCCCGCTCCACCGACAGCGAGACGGTACGCGCGGCGGCGGACGCCGTGCTCCACGTGGTCGACACCGCCGTGGCCACTCTCGCCGAGGGCTATGCGACGGCCCGCCGGGAACTGGTGCGCCGGGAGGAGGCGCTGCGTCGGGAACTCGTCGACGACCTGCTGCGCGGCGACTCCGACCTCGGCGGGTTGGTCGAGCGGGCCGAGCCGTTCGGGCTGGATCTGGCCCGGGTGCACCAGGTGGCGCTCGCCGCACCGGGCCATCGGCTGCCGGACACCGAGGCGGCGATCAGCGCGCTGGAGCGGGTCATCTTCGACCGGTTGGGTGACCGCGACGTGCTGGTGGCCACGAAGGAGGGACTGCTCGTCGTGATCGCCCCGGCGGACACGGTGACGCCCGACCGAGGCGGGGGCGACGGCGGATCGGTGGCGGACCTGGGGCGGTTGATGCACGGCGAGTTGGACCGTCTCGTGCGGGGCCGGCCGTGGCAGGTGGCGGTGGGCCGCCCGCACCCGGGCCTGTACGGTATCGCCCGCTCCTACGAGGAGGCCCGCGAGGCGCTGACCACGGCGCGGCGACTGCACGCCGACACCTCGGTGATCGACGCCCACGACCTACTCATCTACCGGGTCCTGCTGCGGGATCAGGCGGCGATGGTGGACCTCGTGCGGGCGGTGCTGACACCGCTGAGCCAGGCTCGGGGCGGCGCCGAGCCGCTGCTGGACACGCTGAACGAGTACTTCGCGTGCAGCGAGGTCGCCACGGAGGCGGCCCGCCGCCTGCACGTGTCCGTGCGCACGGTCACCTATCGGCTGGACAGGATCCGGGCGCTGAGCGGTTACGACCCCGCCGATCCTCGGGACCGGTTCACCCTGCACGCCGCCGTGCTCGGCGCGCGGGCGCTGGACTGGCCACGCCGGCCGCTGCCGGCGTAGCGGGTCAAGCCGGGACGGCGACCAGTTCCGGGAAACCGAGCAGGGCGGCCAGCGCGCTGGCCTCGGTGCGGGTCAGCGTGAGGCTGATCATGCCGTCGGGATCGTCGGGGTCATCGTGGACGACGTCCCGGCGGTCGCCGACCTGGTACTCCACGATGCCGATCCGGCGGCCCTGTCTGGTCGTGAAGGTGTGTCGTACTCCGATGCCGGGCAGCGTCGTGCGTTCGATGTTCACGAGGGATGCTCCTTGCGGGACGGCTGCGCAGGGCCGGCCGGGAGCGGGTCGGCGCTACGGCAACGCGGTGGACGGTCGAGCGGCTCGCACGACGGCCGGCGGCGCCCGATCGGCCGACCAGGCGGGAACGCAGCCCGCAACGGCGCGGCTCAGCCGGACCACGATGCACATACCGAGCGCGCCTCCGGCGCGAACCGCCGCGACGACAACCGCCAGCACCGCCAGCATCGACAGCGCGAGGGGCCGCCCGACGCCGATGGGGTGCTGGTGGTTGCGCATGCGGCCAACCATAGCGTTCGCTGCACGCCATCCCGAGCCCCGCTCGGAGACGTCCGAGGGAGCCGGCCCGGATCGCGACCGGCCACCAGGGGTGACGGCAGCCGTACGTCAGGCGACGGTGTTCTCCGACAGCCGGCAACCAAGCGGGCTGTTGTTGGCCGGTCCCGTGCAATGGCAACCCTCTGCTTTCCGGCGACGCTGGAGGTCCAGCGGCCGGCCCACGGCGCAACAACCCGCCCATCGCCCCGTCCACGGGACGGCTGTGCATCTCACCCTAGGAGAGTCGGTATGTCCGGCAACGCCACTTCCGTTCCCCTCTCGGCGCGCACCGCGATGCTGGTCGGACGGTCCCACACCCGCCCGGTGGCGTCCGTCCGGCCCGAGCCGATCGCCGTCGACCTCGGCAGCGCCCAACTGCGGATCTGGCGGGGACCCGGCGGGGTGTTGAGCGTCCCGGTCGGCCAGGGCCTGCGGGCACCGGTCATCCGGCGCGGACGGATCGTCGACGGCCCGGCCTGCGCCACCGAACTGCGGCGGCTCCTGCGGGACCACCGCATCCCGGTGCCGGTGGGGGCGCTCGTCGTGGCCTGCCGTCCGGTACTCGCCACCGCGGCCGACGAGGAAGCGACACGCCTCGTGCTCAACGCGGTGCTCGCGCCGTCCCGGCTGCTCTTCGTCGACAGCGTGCGCGCGGGCGCCATCGGCGCCGGCGCCGCCGCCGGCACCCTGCTGCTCGCCGACATCGGCGCCCAGCTCACCGAGGTGGCTGTGCTGGAGCACGGTCGGGTGGTCGCCGCCCGGCGCGCCGACGTCGGCACCCGCGACCTGAACCACGCGATCACCGCCGCCATGCTCGCCGACACGACGACCAGGCTGGTCCGCGAGCTGCGGCAGGAGCCGGCGGTGCGTCCGCTGGCCCGCGCCGCCCTGGCCCGAGGCGTGATCGTGGTCGGCGACGGAGCGACCCGACCCGACCTGACCGCTCGGCTGGTCGCCACGCTGGGCGCGACCGTGCACCGCGCCGCGTCACCCCGCACCGCCGCGCTCACCGGCGCCGGCATGGCCGCCGTCGCGGCGACCCGGCACCCCGCGAGCGACTGAGCCCGGCCCACTTCCAGAAAGGACCACCGACCATGACAGACACTCTCCACGACCGCACCGAGACGCTGCGCGAGCTGCTGGAACGCCAGTTCGGGGAGCACACCGACCAGCTCACGGAACTCACGCTGCAGTCCCGGCAGCGTGACCACGGCGGCCACGACCCGGACACCCTGCGCCGGCTGATCGAGGCGGCCCAGCAGGGCATCGCCGACACCGCCCGGGCGCTGAAGCGGATGTCCGACGGCGACTACGGGGTCTGCGAGGGCTGCGGCCAGGACATCCCGACGCCCCGGCTGGAGATCCTGCCCTCAGCCCGCTACTGCGTGCCGTGTCAGCACCGTAGCTGACCGGGCGAGCCGGCACCGGCAGCGGCGCGTAGCGCATTGTGCATCGGCCGCTACCCTGGGTGTCCGTCCGTCGTCTGCAGGAGCGAGGTCGCCCATGCACGAGGTTCCGCCCCGGCACCGGCTTCGCGCCCTCGCCACCACGCTGGCAGTGGCGCTGACCATGACTCTCGCGGCCGCGGCCGGCTGCGACAACCGCCGGGAGCCCCCGCTGCCATCGGTCCTCGACAAGCTGCGCGAGTCGCACATCGACGGCCAGTCGAAGATCAAGATCGGGGTGGCGACGACCGAGCCGTTGATGGGCGAACTGCGCAACGGCATCCACACCGGCTTCGACGTCGAGATCGCCCGCTACGTCGCCGCGTCGCTCGGCTTCGCGGGCGACCAGCGCATCCAGTGGGTGCCGCTGGCCACCGAAGACCGGATCCCCGCCCTCCAGGGCGGCACCGTCGACCTGATCGTCTCCAGCTTCTCCATCACCGAGGAGCGCAAGAAGCTGGTCAGCTTCGCCGGGCCGTACTTCGTCACCACGCAGGAGGTGCTGGTCCCGAAGCGGCTGCGGGACCACATCCGCACCATCGAGGACCTGCGCAAGCCGGGCTACCGGATCTGCACCAGCGGCGGCTCCACCACGGAGACGGAACTGGAGAGACACCAGGTCAAAGCCTATGTGGTCAAGGAGGTCGGTGACTGCGTCAAAGGCATGCGGGAGGGCCGCTACGAGGCGGTCAGCTCCGACGAGACGATCCTCGCCGGCTTCCTCTCCCAGTACCCCACCGAATTCGAGCTCGTCGACATGCCGTTCGGCACCAGCGAGCTGCTCGGTGTCGGCGTACCGATCGGCGATCCGGCGCTGCGCGACCTGGTGGCCTTCTTCCTGCAGAAGAGCTACCTGGAGGGGCGCAACGGAATCAGCAGCCCCTGGCTCACGGCCTACAACCGGACGCTCGGGCCGTGGCTGAAGGCGGACAAGTCGCAGCCGCAGCCGCTGGACGTGCCGAAGTTGGTCGACTTCGACGACAAGGCGCCCCGGCGATGACGGCGCCGGTGGCCACCGCTCCGGACGCCGCCGCGCACACCCCGCAGGCCGCACCCGTCCACGACCCGGCCGAACGCCGGGCCCGGGCCAGCCAGTCGTTCTGGACGGCCGTGGTCGGCGTCCCGGCGGTCTTCTCCGTGCTGCGCCTCGGCGTCGAGGCCGGCGGCGAACTCCAGACCACCCTGCTGCTGGTCGCCAACGTGGGCACGGTGAACCTGCTCGCCGGCTTCCTCACCACGGCCGCGCGGCTGCTCTCCACCGGGCTGGTCGCGGTCTTCGCGCTCGGAGCGGTGCTGCGGGTCAGCGTGGAACGGATGCCGCCCGGCGTGCGCCGTCCGGTCTTCGCCAGGTGGGTGGACATCACCCCCGCCTGGTTCGTGCTGGCGAGCTTCCTGCTCGCCCTGGCCACGTGGCCACTGCTCTACCTGCCGCTGCTGGTCCCGGCTTTCGTGGCCGCCTTCCAGCTCAGCCCGGAACGGCTGCACGAGCAACCGACGCCCCGCCTCCTGCTCCTCGGTGCCGGCTTCGCCGGGTACCTCTGGCTGCTCGGGCCCACCCTGCTGGACGCCTGGCAGCAGCGGGAGCTGCTCGCCGTGGTGCTGCTCGTCGTACCCCTGGTCCTGGCCCTGTTCGTCACCGGCCCGCTGCCGGCGGCGGTGATCCGGCCGCTCGCCTCGATCACCGAGGCGGCGGTGCTCGCCATGCTCGTCTGGGCCGCCCTTCCGGTGATCAGCACGCCGGTGCTGCCCCTGACCGTCACCACGGTCGAGTCGTCGCCCGGCGTCACCGAGGATGTTCGGGGCCACGTGGTCACCGTGGACGACGTGAACATGGTGCTGCTCCAGGAGCGCGGCGGTGTCCGGTACGTGCCGATCGGCCAGGTCCGGGCTCAGGTGCTCTGCCCGAGCGAGGAGGAACTGCCCCGCCGGCAGCTGCGCGTGCGCGACTTCCACGTCGAGGACTCGCTGCTGGAGGGACTGGGACGGCGGGTCCGCCCGGTCCACCGCATCGACGCCGCCTGTCGCACGGTCGACTGAGGCCCACGCGGCGACGATCGGAATAGGTCGTCCGGATGCTCCCGAATGGCGCACAACGGAGTGGAACCACCACCGATGGCCATGGCTCCACTCCGTTGCGGGTCACACGATGGAGATCGACCGCACCTGGGTGTTGCCCTTGGTTTCGACGTACACCTGGTAATCGCCGACGGTGTAGGTGCCCGCAGCGTTGTTGTTGATGGTGAACGTGGCCGTCACCGGCGACTCGCTGCCGTCGACATGCGTCTGCTTCACCGCGATGGTCAACCCGTTCGTGTTGCCCTTCAGCTTCTTCACCACGGCCGACAGCTTCGCATCGACGACCGCGTTGGCGACTGTCACGTAGACCGCGTCGGGTGAAGAGAACTCCGCGTTCTTCTGCCCGTCACCGAACACGAAGAAGCCCCCGCTGTACGACGGCCCCGCGCCCGGGGAACGGATCCGGGTTCGAGGCCAGGTACGTCGGATTGACCGTGTACAGGTCCGTCTTGGAGTCCGCGAGCATGGCCTTCACCCCGGTGTACGGTGCATCGCTGACCGCGAGGTTGACCGACAGGTAGATGGCGTCGGGGTTGTTGGCCGAGATGCGCGAGGAGAAGTACTTGTCCGTGCTCTGCCCCGCAGGAACGGCCAGCGGCACCACCTTGTCGTCGACGAGAATGTTGAACTGGAAGTCGCCGTAGCCGCCGGCGACGAACTTCGCCCAGGCCGCGTCCGACATGTGGTCGGGGCGCTCCACCTTGAACTCGAGACGCATTGGCGCCACGTACGTGGAGTTCTGGTACTCGGGGTCGGTCAGCGGAAGGTAGACCCCTCCCGGGGCGTGCCCCAGTGCGAAAGCCGATGCCGTCGGGGTCGAGTTGCCGCGCCCGTTCCACATCGGGATGTTGAACGAGGTGGCGCCGAGCAGGGCCTGGCTGCCCAGCTGGCTCGTGCCGACAGCTGCCGACGCGTCCTTGTAGGTGCCGATCGTGACGTCGAGCAGGTCGAGGTCCGCCCGATCGGCGTTCAGCCCCGGGATGTCTGCCCACATGAGCTTGGCGCCGGCGGGCCCGGAGTACCGGGCCATCTCCAGCATGCCGTCGGCCATGATCTTGGTCATCTGCACGGCCGAGTCGACCTTCATCCGCTCGTTGGCCGTGTGCCACCAGCGCTCGTTACCCGGGATGACGGCGCCGAAGGCGGTCATCTTGTTGCGGAAGCTGCTGGCCAGGGTGCCACCGGTCGTGCCCTGCGGATAGACCACGTCCCGGAGGGAATACGGATCCGCGAACTCCCCCGGGTTGCGGTCGATCGAGGCTCGGTAGCTCCCGAACTGAAGAGCCGTCAGTGGGTTGTCGTGGGTGACGTACAACCCGGCGCCGACGGGCGAGCCGAGGTTGCCGATGGTGAACCCCTTCGCCTGGAAAGCGGCCGTGACCCGCCGCCGTGGCCTGGCCGGAGTCAGCCGCGGTGACGTGCATGCTGCGCACGAACATCGGCATGCTGAGGCTGCCGGAGGCGTCCGTGTAGAAGCTCGTCGGGGTCTCCGAATTGATGCCGCCCATGAGGGCGAAGGTCAGGTTCGGCGTGCCGTTGCTCGGGTTGCGCAACAGGCTCGCCGGGATGCCCATGTACTTGCCGAGATAGGCCTCGCCTTCGACACCGTCGCGGAAGAACAGGTCGGCGATGCCGTCGGCGGCCTTCTTCAATTGCATGTCGGCAGTCGTGCTTCCCACTGCGCCGAGCCCCTGGGAGAGCAGGAACATTCCCCACACGACGGCGTTCTTGCCGTACTGCGGAGTGGGCATCTCCATCGCCAGATCGGTGTTGATCTCCAGCATGAGCGAGTCGCCGGTGATCGTGGTCCGCACCTTGGGCGTGGTGCGGGGAGCAGCCGGGAGCCAACCTTTCGTGGTCGCGGCGGCGGTGATCGCCGACACGAACCGGTCGCGCTCGGCGGAGCCGGCCCCCGCCACGTCGAGGGTGAAAGTGGCCCTGAGGCGATCTGCGTGGGTGCTGCCGTAGGCGATGTCCTTGAGCGTCGGGTCGCCTTCGCGCAGGGTGACGCCAGCGGTGGCAGCCGTCAGCCGGAAGGCCTTGGTGCTGTCTGCGGACAAGCTCATCGACACCGACGGGGTCACCGATCCGGAGTTGCCGACGATGACCGGGAACCGCGAGTCCGAGGTGTAGGCCGCGATCGGGATCTCTTCCCGGTTGAGGTTCTTGTAGGCCCAGTTGTCGTAGAAGCTCGGGTTCGAGTTGTACGGGATGGACTGGAAGGTGGCGGTGTTCGTCGTCGAGGGCGTGCCGGGACCGCCGTCTTCGTAGCTGCCCATGACGATGCGGATGCGTCGATCGAGGGGCAGCCCCGCCTTGAGCAGCGCCTTGGCCGCGAGCAGCGTCGCCAGCGTCGGGCCGCTGTCGTCCTGAATGCCCGCGCCGTAGACCCAGCCGTGCTGGACATAGGGCGAGTGGTACGCACCAGGAGTGCCGAGGTTGCCGTCCGCGTCCCGCCAGCGCGCCAGCTGGGCCGGCGAAACGGAAGCCGTCGGCGAGTCGAGGTGGCTCAACGCCATGACCATCTCCGGGGCGTCCGGGTCACCGATCTCCGCGTAGACGTACTTGTCGGGCTGGCGTTGGACGACCACCGGGAAACCCAGGTCGGTGGCCAGCTTGACCACCCAGGCGAGCTTGGCGACCTTGCGGTCGTACTCGTTCTGGTTGGCTTAGTGTTGCTGACCGGGAAGGGGTACGCCGTCGCGGCCGTGCCGCCTCGGGAGATGGAGTCGTAGCTCGACCCGTCCAGCATCGCCCCGACCAGTGTGAGCGGGTCGTAGGTGCCGTCCCCCGCCCGCGCGCTGCCGACGCGTCCAGCCAACGCCTCGACTTCCGCGTGGATCGCGTCGCGCTCGGCGTCGGTCACCGACAGGTCGTAGGTGACACTCGGCTCGAAGCGCTTCTCGCCGAGGCCGGCCGCGGACGCGTGGGGCGTGGGCGCAAATGTCGCCGCGAGGGTCGCGGCGAGCAGGACGGAGAAGATGGTCGTCCGTCTGTCTCTCATGGAAGCTCCAGAACAGGGGGATGACGCGGTGGCGACAGCACACCCCAGCAGTGCCGCCAACGGCCCACGGAGCGGGATTTCTTGAGGATGATCTGAGAATCAGCCCCGGTCTGCCATACGTCCGCAGCGCCGGCGCGCGCGGATCACCGTCGGTGGCACGACACAGGCTTGTCGCGTGGCTCTATCCAACGACCGCCAAGAAGTCCGAGTAGAACAGGCCCAGGCCGACCGCCATGCAGACACCGGCCACGATCCAGAACCGGACCACGATATTGACCTCGCTCCAGCCGGCCAACTCGAAGTGGTGGTGCAACGGCACCATCCGGAAGACACGTCTGCCGGTGGTCCGGTACGAGACGATCTGGATCACCCAGGTCGTCGTGATGATGACGAAGAGCCCGCCGATCATGATCGAAAGCAGCGTGGTGCGGGTTGTCACCGCGAGCCCGCCGATCAGGCCGCCGAGCCCGAGCGAACCCACGTCACCCATGAAGATCCGCGCCGGGGACGTGTTCCACCACAGGAAGCCCACGCAGGCGGCGGCCGCCGCCGCCGCGATCATGGCGATCTCCAGGGGATCCCGAACCTGGTAGCAGTAGTCGTTCGCGCGGGCGTACGCGTCGTCGGCGCACCAGTGCCGGTACTGCCAGAAGCCGATCAGCGCGTACGCGCCGAGCACCAGGATCGACGCGCCGGTGGCCAGGCCGTCGAGGCCGTCGGTGAGGTTCACGCCGTTCGACATCGCCATGATCACGAAGACGAAGACCATGACCGCGCCGACCTTGCCGACGTCCAGCCAGCTGATGTCGCGGATGAGCGAGATGTGCTCGCTGGCCACGGTCTGGCCGTTGGTGCTCGGCACGTAGAGCGCGGCGACGGCGAACCCGCCGCCGACGATCGCCTGGCCGAGCAGCTTGCCTTTGGCGGACAGTCCGTCGGAGTTGCGCCGGCGCACCTTGAGGAAGTCGTCGAAGAAGCCGACCGCGCCGCAGAAGACGAACAGCCCGAGCAGCACCAGGGCCGTCATGGTCGGCCCCTCCTGCGCGATCTGCCGCTCGGGCAGGGTGGTCAGGGCGAGATGCCCGGCGACGTAGGCGAAGACGGTCGCCACGATGAAGACGACACCGCCCATCGTGGGCGTGCCCTTCTTGCCCTGGTTGCTGGCGAGCCCGATGGATCGGATCGGCTGGCCGGCCTTGAGCGCGGTGAAGACGCGAACCGCCAGCGGCGTACCGAACAGGGAGATGATGAACGCGACGGCGGCCGCGACGATGACCGCCCTCACGGGCGAACCTCCACGAGACCCGGATTTCTCACGGCGGCCCCACCGAGCTTCCAGATCAGCGCCTGACGTATGGACCTGAGCCGGCCGTGCGGATAGTCCTCGGCGAAATCATCGATCACGGGACACGAGCTTGCCATCCGACGGCGAGCGGAGCAGCCCCGGACCTCGCAGTGACCGCGCCGGCTCCGCAGGGAGCCGTTTGCCGCGCCCCCGGCCCGCGCCGTGCCGAGCGCCTTGATCAATGAACCCCGTGCAAGATCAGAAAAGGCCATCCGGAGAATCCCGAATGGCCTCTGACCTGCGTCGGGACGGCCGGATTCGAACCGACGACCCCTTGACCCCCAGGCAACCAACAAGGCTCGCTGACCTGCATCCCCGAGGGCATCTGGCTGCAATAACCATCCGCCAAAGTCCGTGGACGTCCGCCGCTGCTCGTGCCCGTCGTCACCCAGCTAGTCACCCACCTACTCGGCACCCGAACTATCCCGATCTCCGGCTAGACGTCCGAGGAGGTACTGCGCTCCGCTATCTCCGGATCGCGCTCGCTGTCTCAGATCCTCCAACCGGCCTCCCTCGTAGAGCAGCCGGTTCAACCGCCTGCGGGCATGCGCATCACATTGAGCGAGAGCCGCAAGCTCAACGTGACGGCCGGCGCGAGCAAGCAGATCCAGGTGCCACAGGTGTGCGTTATGCCGCTCGTGGTCGGTGCTGTAGCACTCCGCAACAACACCGAGCACCGCGATGGCTCGGTCCCAGTCGCCCCGTTCCTCGGCGACGCGCGCAGTCTCAGACCAATGAGGCACGGACATCATCGTAGGCAGCGCTTACCCTCAGCTTGGGAATCGGGTTGAGTCGCGACCCACTTGCGTGGTCCCGCCTGGTTACAAGAGCACGGACGCGACGGCCAAGTGCTGCGGCGATCCTCCCCTGACCTATATTGACCGCTGTATCGGGCACGGATCGGGCACGGCTCCCAGTCAGCTGGGGCTTGAACCCCTAACCTGCGGCCGGTGCGGAGGAACCGGATAGATCCGCGCTGTGAACTGGGTCGGCGACCCTCGGCGCCTCTCGACGTTTCACATTGCCTTCCACTAGGCGGTAGTGCCGGATCTGTGCCGGATGATCTTCGTGAGCGCTCTTATGACGGCCATTGGGAACCTTGATTGGTCACTAGACTGCGGCGATGACGACACCTGCACCGCTTCGCCTGCCGCCGGGACTGTCACGGTCGCTGCGGGTCCCTATCTGGGTGTTGCTCATCATGATTGTTGCGAGCGCATCGGTTGGCAGTGCGGTGGCCTGGGGGGTGGCTCGCGACAAAGGCGCGCCAGCCGTCATCCCGGGAACGGTGACCGGGGTGAACTCCGACGGCACGGCGATTGGCTTCACTGCCGACGGTGGGGATCGCGACGGCGAGGGCCTGGCGCTGGTGGCGGACATTCCTTGGACCGACGCCGCAGGCGAGGATCACGGCGGCGTCCGTCCCTCCTGTCTGGCCCCGGGCTCGTTCGGGCAACGGGTGGAACTCGGGATACTTGAGTTCAGCAACAACCACGGGCCGTCCAAGGTCGTGGTGTGGGTGCACTGCCTGGCGTAGAGCAGGGTCGCCCACCCCTGCCTTGCAAAGGCGGCTCACCGTAGCGGGCGATCGCCGATCAGTGACGGCGAGTAGCGCTGGCGTCAAGGACCTCGCTGTCCTGTGCCAGCGGTTGTCGGTTGTTGTCGCACGTCTCGCTGACTTCTTGCTGACGGCCAACCCCAATGAGCCAGGGCTTGAGCGATGTGGCCGACTCCGAACGTGCGCAGTCGTGGGCTGACAAGATCGGCACGCGCCGCCAGTTAAGGGCTTCCGAGCCCTTCCACGTCGGAGATGATGTCGTCGAGGACGGAGAGGGCTCGCCGTTGTTCTTCGCGGATCTCGTGCAGGAGGTCTTTGAGTGCCGCGTCCAGGCTGGTGTCTCTGCCCGTGGCGATGCCGCCCAATACCGGCAGGTATTCTTGCAGGATTTCGCCCCCGCTGTCGGTGACGGTGATGCCAGGAACCGCGTACACGGTGATGGTGGATTTGGGCAGCGATACAGAGAATGACTCTCTGTTGATCACGCGGCTGACCATGTCCGAGGGTGAGCGGTCTTTCCAGTTGAGGCGGCCGGCGCGGGTCTGTGCTGCGAGCGCCCGAGCGAGGGCCTTGAGTCGCTCCACGGCTTCCGGGGTGGGCGGTGGCATCTACTGTTTCCCTCCTGGACGGTGACTTTCTCTTGACGTGAGGACGCTCAGCTCATGGGTGACCTTCGCGGTGACAGTAAGCAGGTCCTCTACGTCGAGCACGTCTCCTGAGCCGGCCACTCTGGCTTCCCTTTCGACCTGGGCCGCGAGCGCCACGGAGTCTTGGATCATGCTGGAGAGGGTGCGGGTGTCGAGTCCGGCCGCGTCGAGAAGTCCTCGGACTGGACCGGCATTGGCGCGCCAGGTTCTGCAGGTACGTGAGACGTCTGCAGCGGATCGGCGCGAGAAGGCGTCGAGGATGTCCTTCTCTGCGGACTGAAGGTCCTTGACCGCTACGAGCAGGTTGCTACGGCTGATGGCGGCCTGGGCTTCAGAAGCAGCGTCCCGGGCGGCTTCGGCCGCAGTGCGTGCGTCTCTTGCTTGTCGGTAGGTTGCTATAAGGCCCCATGCGCCGAGGGCGAAGCCGGGTATCGCCAGCGAGTCGGCTAGTTGTCCCATTGCTTCCCATGAGAAACCCAATGCCCCTCCTGCCGCCAGACCCCATGCTAGTTGACGGCATTTCGTGGTGTCCTGTGCCCCGCTCGCGCCCTAGACCCTCGTCGAGGGCTGCCTACCCCTGCCTCGTGTTGCATGGGGACTATCGACCTACTTGGTTTCCTCTGCCCCAACAGTCATGTTTGCGTAGGCAAGCACCATAAATATCAGGGTTACACCAAGAGACGCGATTGCCCAACCACGCCCAATGGTGTCGTCTCGAAATATAGAGATGTAGGCGTAGAGAGAAAAGGCGACCGGCAGGAAAATGGCAATCAGGCCTTCGACATAGAAGGTCGACTTCGCCAGAGTGTTCTGTCTGTCGGACAACACCAGCGGCGGCGCAGTCAAGAAGAAGCTGGAGCCTCGCGCCGGTACCGCAGCGAGCCCAGCCTCGCTCCACTTGGGGAACGATTGCTTCATGAGCTGGATATACAGGCGCATGAGTTGCGCCCGAGCGTTCATAAGCATTACAACATGCGCAGCCGAATAGGCCATTATGGCGGGAATAGCTAGACGGAAGAGGCTGAAATTCTGGGCCTTCACGCCAAATACTTCAGCTTCGGTCAGATCGCCGCTGCTAAGAAGCAAGAACAAGGCCGCACCGAGAATGACCATCAGCGAGCTACGCGAAGCCCGATGCGTTACGTTTGCGATAATGTCCCTGACGGTGGAAACATATAGGCGGAAGTCCTCCCGCTCCATGGCCTCTTCCGCCAGGAAGATTCCTACGCGTCGCTTAATCTCTTCCGACTGATTCACGAGGCATCCTATTCGATGCAGACGAAGGGCATTTGGGATGCTACATCCGATGGTCAAGCCATCCCGTCTGCCGTCGACCCGCCCTCCTGGGGAGCGGGCCGCCGCCCGGCCCGCCACGTCAGACGGACCTTGACGCAGGTTCGGACGCTGGCGGGTCGGGCGGGGGTCTGCTCGGCTTGCCCGGGTCGATGGCCGGCGGGATGGCCTACCGCAACCACCCACGGACGGCGACGCGCCGTCGGAGCCCCGGCCATCCTGGAGCCGGAGCGCCCCCGCCGGAGGCGCACTAACCGCAACCCCGCGACCGCCGCCAGCTCGCCGACGCGGCCGGGCGTGCGCTCCCCTACGCCGCGCGGGCTCGCGGCCGCGCGGCCCGGCCGGCTGCCGGCCCACCACGCCACCGGTGAACGCTGCTGTCGACCTGCGGCGGCCCACCGGGCTCCCCGCCCTCCGCGCCAGCCGCCGGGCATCAGGCGTGACGGCCGCAGAGCGACAGCGGCAGCGGCCGGCGCGCGCCCAGGCGGCGGCGCGTGCGGCCCGTCAAGGGCCGCCTTGAAGACGTACAGAAAGTTCTCACCACATCGCCGGCAGCCGGCTGTCGTACTCCGCTTGATGCGTGACGGGGCGGGTTCAGATGATGCGTGACACTCCGGCGGGGTGTGCCGCTACGTGCCGTGACGCATGCGGTCAGGCGAACTCGGGGCGGACGATGAGTGTCACGTCGCTGCTGGTCGCGATCACCAGGGTGCGGCCGGACGGGGAGAAGCCGGCGGCGCGCAGTTCGGAGTAGTCGGAATGGAAGACGTGCCACCAGGTCGTGCCCGGTGGGCCGTTATAGGCAGCGCCGTCGCCGGACAGCAGGACGCGATGGTTCGGCCACTCGGGCGCCACCACGTCGATGGTCCAGCCATCGTCGGTCGTGGCGTGCAGGCCGCCGCCGAACAACCCGGCGATGCGTACCCGCATGCCCGCCAGCACGCCGATGCCCGGACAGGCCAGGTCCGGCCCGGACGGTGACGCGTCGTCGGGGTCAGGGTGACGGTCCCGCGCGACCTTCGCACCCGTTGTCGCGTCGATCAGGCCAAAGCCGTCCATCGAGACGACCATCAACAGGTCGGCGTCGGTCTCCGGGTGAACACCGAAGCCGACCCCCTGCAGCCCGCCCACCGGTATGCAGCACCGCGTCTGGTCGAGGTACCGCCATGGCTCGGGCGGCGCGACCACCGGGGCGGACAGGAACTTCGCCCGCAGCTGCTGTTGGTAGTCCGAAAGCATCCCCTTTTCCTCCCACACCGACGGCCGGACACCTCCCGGCCTGCTACAGGCCCGATCGCGCTGAGTAACGGTCCCGCGCTGCACCCCGCCATCGGTGTCACGAATCATCCGACGCTGATCCGAAACGCATCAACTGGAGCCCGACACCGCCGGCCGCCGGCCGCTAACACTGGGGAAATGGCTGCTCAGGCGGCGTAAACGGCGGTGGCGTCGTCGCTGCGCTTGTTGCGTGCCCACCTCATGCAGGACGGGTCTGCGGCCTCGATGGCGCGCACCCGCCGGATCAGCTCGGTCGGGCCGTTCTGCTCCAGGACGTCGAGCACGTCGGGCCAGTCGAGCAGTCCGAACAGGGCCACCAGCCGGGCGGCTCCGTCGGTAAGCACGGCAACTCGCCGGACACTGTCGAGCGGAACTTCTCCGGTGATGGCGTGTTGGGCCGCGAACGGGTCTGCGGCTGCGACCCAGTACCCGCCCGGCTGGTTGCGCGCGGCCAGCTCGGCGTGCTTCATGCGCAGCAGGGCAGCCTGCTTCTCGGCCGACCCGAACGGGTGGCGGTCGGCTTCCTCGCGTTCGGCGCGGGCCGTTTTGTCCACCCGATCGTCGGTGATGACCTGGATGCCGTCTGCGGTGTCGATGAGCACGGTGACGTCACCTAGCACCAGGTACTCCAGTGCGGTGTCCTTGAGCCTCAGCATGGCCGTGGCCGCTGAGGGCGTGCCGGGGTGGCTGAGGTCGCAGGTGTCGCGGTGCTGGTCTGCGGTGAACCGGATGCCGTACATGAGCGCGTTGGCCAGCTCGGAGTCGCGGTCGGCGGCCAGGCCGGCGAGGGCTGAACCTAGCTTGGCGGCGTACCACGCGATTCCGTGGGTGCAACCGGTGCCGGTACGGGCGGTGGCACCGTCGAGGACCACGATCAGGTTCTCGCTAGCCATCGCCCAGTCCTCGTTGGACGACTTCGGGTTGCCGGCCTCGGAGGCGGTCGCGACGTACATCAGGCCACGCCCTCACTGCGGTAGATCGGCGTCAGCGCGTCGACCTTCTTCACAGCGCGCGTGTCCGGGTCGTAGGTGCAGGCCACCAGGAGCGAGAACCGCCGGTTCTTCACCTCGCGGTACAGCTCGTCCACGTGGTCTTCGAGGTACCGCGCGACGCCCAGGGTGCCCATGGCGTGGATGCCGGCGAGGTACAGGAAGGTGCCTCGTCCATCCGGTCGGGGCAGCCGGCCGATGTACCCGTAGTCGACCGGCTCGCCCTTGTCCGACGGGGAGCGGAACTCCTCGCCGGTCTGGTGATTCACCAGGTACAGACCACCGTCGTCCTTGCCGAATCCCAGCTTCGGGTCAGAGGCGAGCACCTGCCCCACGAAAGGCAGGATCCGAGGGCTGCCGACCACAACCAGGTTCGTGCGGTTCAGGTCGACCATTCCCGGCGGCGGCACCACTTCGTATTCGGTCTTCAAGCCGAGGCCCCGTGCGAGGTTGGACAGCTTCTCGTACGCGGCCAGCATCTCAGCAGAGACGACCGCGTACGGGTCCTTCTTGCCCGCCTCGAACTTGCCACCGACAGCCACGGTGAGCGGTCCGGTGCCGAGCATTGCCCGCTCGGGACGGGGTCCAGACGACAGGAGCTGGCCGACGCGGGCGCGGGTCATTCCGACGACCTGAGCGATCTGTGCGTGAGTCATGCCCTGCGACACCATCTCGTCCAGCGCATCACGCCGCAGCCGCGACAGCTCGTTGACCGCCGCCTGATGCTCGTCGATCAGGTCGCTGGCCTTGCGTGCCCGTTCGACCGGGTCCTGGATCTCGGCCAAGCCCAGTGGAGCGATCTCCACGGTCCCCTCCCCGATCGGTGCGCTAGACGTTCAACGCACTTTACCTCAGAACGGGGCTTGACCCCAGCAAGGGGGGTTGCGTAGCCTCAGCACACATCGATGCGCAACCCCCCTTTACAGGGGATACGGGGAGCGCAAAGAGGCCTCGACGGGATTGCGGCCCGTCGAGGCCAGGTGCATCGGCCCTCTGCGAAAGGAATCACGATGCCTGTCCAGCCTACCGTTCACCCTGCTCTGTGCGCCTCGGGCCACTCTCCGGCGCTGTCTGATGCTCGCCTGCTGTCTGCTGTGGCGACGCTTCGGGACGCGCTGGCCCCTGGGAAGGCGCTGAACCTGCCTGCGGCGCTCGACCGCACCGCGCTGCTGGATGTCCTGTCCGTGCTCACCACGAACGCCATCACCCCCGCACCTACTACCCGACACTTCATCTGGCCCTGGAAGGAGCTGCGTCAGTCTCGTGGCTGGTCGCAGTTGGAGGTGTTCCGCCGGCTGAGCAAGGTCGCCGCCAACGAGGGCGTGCGACTGCCGGAATGGCCCACCTTCAAGCGGAACCTGTGCCGCTGGGAGAGCGGCACCGTCACCGTGTCCCCGTTTTACGAAGGGCTGTTGGGCCGCCTGTTCGGCCTGCCCGGCTTCACTGTTGACGACACGATCGAGCTTTGCTACTGGTGCGGCCGTCCAGGCTGCCAGTGGTGCGCAGCGAACCGCTGCCCTGACCCGCTCAACCGGGGGTGCGCCTGCGCCTCCTGTGCCGCCGACCTCATCGAGGAAACCCCGGCGGTGACGGCATGACCACCACCCTCGCCCGTCCGTTGACCGGCAACCGCCCCACCACCTTCGGGGCAACCGTCGCGCGGCTGCGCCGCCGTCGCGGCTTGTCGCAGGTGGTCTGCGCCAACCTGGTCGGCCGGTCGGAGACCTGGCTGGCCAAGGTCGAACACGACCGCATCCCCGTGGATCGGCTGTCGGTCCTCCGGGACCTCGCCCGCGTCCTGGGCGTCGACCTGGCGGCGCTGATCGAGGTGGCCCCATGACCACCACCGCCGCACCGATCTCCTACCGCTGGCGTGAACCCCGCCTTGCCCGGGGCTGGGAACCCGTCCAGCTCATCGGCCGCATGAAGATCCTCGCCGCCCGCGACGGGATCGAGCTGCCGAAGACCTACCAACTCATCCGCGACATCTACCTGTGGGAGCACCACCGGGCCGACCTGCCCGCACCCGTGGCGTCCCTGCTCGGCCGGATCTTCGACCACCCGAACCCGTTCGGGACCGGCCCGATCACTCACCTTCCGATGAAGGCGGTCCGCACCCGTGGCCGCTGACCGCATGACCGTTGTCCCGGGCCAGGCTCACACGTCTGGTCCGGGGCTCCGGCCCCACCCCGCCGCCTCGCCTGGCGCGTTCGTCGGCCGTGATGAGTCCGCGTTCGCTCGCGCCTGCGACCCTCGGGTGTTCGACTGGCTCGACCATGTGAAGGCAGCCGCGGGCTGCTCCCACCCGATCCGCCTGTCGGGTGAGGTCGCCACCGTCGACCGGGCCACCGGCCAACTCCTCGCCACCACCGCGACGGCGGATCTGCCGGACGGGGAGATCTACAAGCCGTGCGGCAACCGCCGTCACGCCGTCTGCCCGTCCTGCGCCCGCACCTACCAACGCGACGCCTACCAACTCCTGCGCGCCGGCCTCGCCGGCGGCAAAGGCATCCCCGCCACCGTCGCCGCCCATCCGGCGGTGTTCCCGACCTTCACCGCGCCGTCGTTCGGCACCGTGCACACCCGGGTCGTGAAGCGGCACACCTGCAGTAGCCGCCGCCGCTGCGACTGCCGGCCCGAGCCCTGCCACCCCCGCCGGGCCAGCGACCCCACCGCCCGGCCCTGCGAGCACGGCCAACCGACGGTGTGTTGGGCGCGGCACGAGGAGAACGATCCCCGGCTCGGGCAGCCGTTGTGCCTGGACTGCTACGACTACGACGCCCAGATCGTGTGGAACCACTCCGCCCCGGAGTTGTGGCGCCGCACCACAATCGCCGTCACCCGTCACCTCAACGCCCGGGCTCGCGCTCTCGGCCTGCCCCCGGTCGTCCAGGTCACCGCCTCCGGCCGGCTGCGCCGGCTGCCCCCGGTCAAGCCGTCCTTCGGGAAGGTCGCCGAGATGCAGCGCCGCGCCGTCGTGCACTACCACGCCATCGTCCGCCTCGACGGCGTCGACCCCGACCCCGAAGCCATCGTGCCCCCGGTCGGGCTCGGCGTTGACGACCTGGTCGCCGCAGGCGATGCGCCAGCAAAGGCGCTCTACCGCATCCCGGAGGCGATGCGACTGCTCAGCCTGTCCCGGTCTGTGATCTACGAACAGATCCGCGCCGGCCGGCTGCGCACCGTCCGGCAAGGTCGAACGCGCCTCG
>NZ_WBKT01000022.1 GCF_008868175.1 Micromonospora sp. AMSO31t | reverse complement strand
TGACGGCCGGCGCGGCGATGCCGCCGCTGCTGCTGGAGGACGACGAGGCGGTCGCCGTGGCCATCGGGTTGCGCACGGCGGCGGCGCAGCCGGTGACCGGCGTGGACGAGGCGGCGGTGCGGGCGATGGGCAAGCTGCTCCAGGTCCTGCCGGCCCGTCTGCGCCGTCGCGTCGACACCCTGACGTCCGCCACGGTGTCCCACCCGTTCTTCGTGGCCGGGGAGGCGGTGGACCCCGACGCGCTGGTCGTCGCCGCCGCGACGATCGCCAACCACGAGCGGCTGCGGTTGCGGTACCGCGACGAGGGCCGGCACGTCGAGCCGCGCGCCCTGGTGACGGCCGGGCGGCGCTGGTACCTGCTCGCGTTCGACCTCGACCGCGACGACTGGCGCACCTTCCGGCTGGACCGGGTCACGAAGCTCGCCGCGACGGGCGCCCGGGCGGCCACGAGGGAGGTACCCGGGGGAGACGTCGCCGCCTTCGTCGCCAGCCGGACCATGCGGATGGCCCCGACGTGTCCGGCCGACATCGTGATCCACGCGCCGGCCGCCCAGGTGGTGGACCGCCTGGGCGGGCCGCCGCCGGGCACCCTGACCGACCGGCCCGACGGCACCTGCCGGTGGCTCGCGCCGCCGGACACCCCCGAATGGCATGCCCTCCGGTTGGCGTCGATCGGGCTGCCGTTCGACGTCAGCGGCCCGGCGGAGCTGGCCGATCACCTCAGGTCGACGGCTGCGCTGTTCCAGGCGGCCACGGCCGGCCCCGGCCGGTCCGGGTAACGCGCCGGGTCGGTCCGGCGCCGGGTAGCTTTCTGGCATGAGTGAGGACACCGCCCGCTCGGTGGAGATCGAGCGCACCAGCGTGGGTCAGTACGTCGTGCGGAACGCCCGCGGCGGATCGATGTCGATGGGCACGGGGGAGGACGGCAGCTTCACGCCGGTGGAACTGCTGCTGGCGGCCATCGGCGGCTGCACCGCGGTCGACGTGGACCACATCACCAGCCGCCGCGCCGAGCCGACCCGGTTCGCCGTCGAGGTCACCGGCGACAAGATCCGGGACGAGACCGGAGGAAACCGGATGCGGAACCTGAAGGTCGAGTTCGCCGTGACGTTCCCGGCGGGTGCCGACGGCGACAAGGCCCGCGAGGCGCTGCCCCGGTCCCTGCGGCAGTCGCACGACCGGCTCTGCACCGTCTCCCGTACCGTCGAGAGCGGGACCCCCATCTCGATCATCGAGGCCGGTCGTTCCATCGGAGACTGAGGCCCCCCGGGGGTCAGCGGTGCCGACGGATGCGGTCCCAGGTGCCGGGGGGTTCGAGCCGTACGCCGGACTGGAGCGGGGTCGTGACCGGCTTGCCGCCGCCGGCGACGGCGCTGACCCGGCCGTGTGCGGCATTGGCGGGTAGCGCGGCCGGCACGGCCGGGATGTCGGTGGCCAGCTTGACGCGGAGGCCGGGCCAGCCGACCACGGAGAGGTCCTTCGCGGCGGTCAGCGTGGTCTCGGCGCCGAACGGCCCACGGACCGTGGCGACCGGGTCGCCGGCCCGGACGGCCGGGTGCAGCCTGATCGCGGCGTTGACGCTGCGGATCAGCGAGCGCGTCACCCGGAAGACCCGTTCCAGCTGGACCGGGGTGTCCGCGCCGGGCTGCCCGAGGACCGCGCCGACGACGGTGATCTTCCGGCCGCCCACGGTGACGACGAACGCGAAGGACAGGCACCCGCCGGCCTCGTCCGTGGACCCCGTCTTGATCCCCACGACGCCGTTCCTGCCGACGAGCGAGTTGTAGTTCTGCACCTCGCCGGCGACGGGCAGGGTCGCCTTCTTCTGGGCCACGATCTCCGCGAAGGCGGGCAGCGCCATCGCCTTGCGGGCGACGATCACCTGGTCGGCGGCCGTGCTGACGGTCTCGGGACTGAGCCCGGACGGGTCGGTGTAGCGGGTGTTCTTCATGCCGAGTTCGGCGGCGGTGTCGTTCATCTTGTCGACGAACGCGTCGATGCTGCCGGCGTCCCAGGCGGCGAGGATCCGGGCCATGTTGTTCGCCGACGGCAGCAGCACCGCCTGGAGGGCCTGGCGCTCGGTGTAGACGGCGCCCGCGGCGACCCGGATGAGGGACTCGCCGCGGGCGAGTTCGCTCGGGTAGGCGGCCGCCTGCGCCGCGCTGACCGTGAGCTTCGGCCCGTGCTCGCCCCGGTCGAGGGGATGCTCGGTCAGGATGACGTAGGCCGTCATCACCTTGGCCACGCTGCCGATCGGCAGCGGCTCGCTGCCGCCCGAGGTGCCCATGGACCCGACGCCCTCCACGAAGAGGGCGGCCTGCCCGGACTCCGGCCACGGCACCTTCAGCGCCGCGCCGGGGATGACCGTCGACGCGGCCAGCGTCCGCGTGACGGTCGGCGCCGGCAGCGGGTGGCGCAGCGGTTCGACCGCCACCAGCACGACGGCGGCCAGGAGCAGGGTCATCAGGAGGCTGACCAGCACCGGGAGTCGCCGCCGCCGACGGCGGGGCGGTGGCGGGACCGCGGGGATCACCTGCGTCGTCGCAGAGTCGAGCATGTTGATGTTCCCCCCGTGGGTGCTCCGAGCGGCTGGGCAGCCGCCGGCGTGCTGAACTCGGTATCACCAGCACGGTCACCCGGTCAAGGCGCCGACCTCACCCGGTCGACCGCCGTCACCGGCGGCGCGGCGTGATCAGCCCCGACTCGTACGCCCAGACGACCAGCTGGGCGCGGTCGCGGCAGTGCAGCTTGGTCATCGCCCGGTTGACGTGGGTCTTGGCGGTCAACGGGCTGATCACCATGCCCTCGGCGATCTCGTCGTTGCTCAGCCCCCGGGCGACGAGCGCGACGATCTCCTGCTCGCGGGCGGTCAGCACCTCGCGGCCGGCTGCCGGGTCGGCCGGCCGCGGGCCGGCGACGAACTCGCTGATGAGCGAACGCGTGACCGCCGGGGCGAGCAGCGCGTCGCCGCGCGCCACGACGTCGACGGCCTGCAGCAGGTCGGCGGGGTCGGCGTCCTTGAGGAGGAACCCGCTGGCGCCCGCGCGCAGGGCGGCGAAGACGTAGGAGTCGAGCCCGTAGTTGGTGAGGATGAGGACGCGGACCGCGGTGAGGTCGGGGTCGGCGGCGAGGCGCCGGGTGGCTTCGATGCCGTCGAGTCCCGGCATCTGGACGTCCATCAGTACGACGTCCGGCCGCAGGCGGCGCGCCAGCTGGACGGCCGAGGCGCCGTCGGCGGCCTCGCCGACGACCTCCAGGCCCTCCTCGGCGTCGAGCAACGCCCGGAATCCGGCCCGCATCAGGGCCTGGTCGTCGGCGAGCAGGACCCGGATCGGGCCGGCTGGATCGGTGGCGGACTGCGCCGCCGGAACCTCGCGGGAGCGCTCGGTCATGCCGGCTGCGCCCTCCGGTCGGCGCCGGCACGATCGGTGGCGGACCGCGCCGGCGGGACCGGTCCGCCCAGCGGGAAGGTGGCCCGGACCGCGAACCCGCCGCCGTCGCGGGCGGCGGCCCGCAGCGTGCCGCCCAGCCCGGTGACCCGTTCCCGCATGCCGCGCAGGCCCACACCCGGTGTCACGGGCCGGGCCGGCGACGCCTGACCGTCGTCGGTCACCGAGACGGTGAGCTGGGCCGGGGCGTACTCGACGTGGATCTCGGCGGTGGCCGGGCCGGCGTGGCGGGCCACGTTGGTCAGGGCCTCCTGGACGACGCGGTACCCGGCCTGGTCGACCTCGTCGGGCAGGTCCCCGGGCCGGCCGGTGACGGTCAGCCGCACCGGTACGCCGGCCGCGCGGGTCCGCCGGGCGAGCTCGTCCACCCGGGCCAGCCCGACGGGGTCGCCGTCGGAGGGTGCGCGCAGGACGTCCAGTGTCGCCCGCAGTTCCCGCATCGCGGCGCTGCTGGCCTCCTGGATGGCCAGGAGCGTGGCCGACGGTTCGTCGCCGTGTTTGCGGGCCAGGTGCACGGCGATGCCGGCCTGCACCTTGATCACCGAAATGTTGTGCGTCAGCGTGTCGTGCAGATCGCGGGCGATGCGCAGGCGCTCCTCGCCGGCGCGGCGCAACGCCACCTCCTCGCGGGTGCGTTCCGCCTCGACGGCCCGCTGCTCGACCTGTTCCAGGTACGCCCGGCGCTGCCGCGCGACGAGCCCGGCGACGTTGGCGGCGACGAACCAGCCCAGCAGCAGGGCGGTCCGCTCCGCGATGAGCTGGCTGGGCCGCCCGGCGGGCGCGACCGAGACGTCGCGGGCCAGGAAGCCGCCGAGGAAGACGAGGCTGGCCAGGGCGGCGGCCGCCCGGTGCCCCCGCCAGGCGGCGACGTAGACCACGCCGAGGACGGGGAACGCGGCGGACACCCCGGAGTGGACCCGGACGTGCAGGGCCAGCATGGCGGCGGTCACCAGGCCCACCGCCACCACGGGGTGCCGCCGGCACACGGCCAGGGCCGCCGCCATGACCAGGACCAGGGCGACGTCGGCCACCCCCACCGTCGCGGCGTCCGGCGCGAACGCGGCGTTGCCGAGCAGGAGGGCACCGAGGGCGAGTCCGCTGAGGGCGTACGGCAGGTCGCGGCGCATGGTCGCACTGTAGAACGGCGGTCCTCGGGGGAGCATCCCGCTTCCGTGGTAGCTGCGGCGTACCGCGGGCGTGGTATCGGCGGCCGCTCAAGTGCCTGCGCCGGCACGACGCTTTCCCAGCCCGCCGAGGCCAGCATCGAACCCATGACATACCGCTTCTTCACCCCCGCGAAAGCGTCGGCGGCGACGGGTCTCACCGCGGAGGTCTACCGCCAGCTGCGCGACGAGTTCCTCGGGCCGGTGCCCACCTTCCAGGCGCTGTCGGTCGCGCCGGACGTGCTGGCCGCGACCTGGGCGCTGATGCGCGAGGCCCTGCTCGCCGGCGACGCGTCCCGGGCCGACCGTGAGCTCGTGGCGTCGTCGGTGTCCCGGGCCAACCGCTGCCGGTTCTGCGTCGACGCGCACGTGATGCTGCTGCACGCGCTGGGCGAGCACGCGCTCGCCGAGGTCGTCGCCCGGGGCGGCACGCCACCGGAGCCGCGGCACGCCGAACTCGCCCGTTGGGCCGAGGCCAGCCGCCGTCCCGCGGCCGCCGACTGGACCGGCCGGTACCGTCCCGAGCTCACCGGCACCCTGCTCGCCTTCCACTTCGTCAACCGGGTGGTGTCGGCGCTGCTCGACCCGGATCTGCTGCCCGGCGGCCTGCAACGCTCCCCGGTGGTGCGGTCGGTCGGGGGCCGGCTCTACGCCCGGACGGCCCGCGCGGCGCGCGAGCCCGGCCGCGGTCTCCCGCTCGTCGACGCCGGCACGGCGGCGCCACCGGCCTGGGCCGGGGACAGCCCGGTCGGCGTGGCGTACGCGGCCCTGCGGAACGCCGCCCTGCGCGGCGGGGACCTCCTGGGGGACGTGGCCCGCCAGACCGTCGCGGCGACCGTGCGCTGGGAGGACGGGAGGTTCCCGGACCGGCCGGCGGACTGGGCCGTCGACCTGGTCCGGGACGTGCCCGGAGCGGACCGCGTCGGGACGCGGATCGCGCTGCTCACGGCGTTCGCGCCCAGCGCCGTCAGCCTGGGCGACGTCGCCCTCTGGCGGCTGTCCCATCCGGGCGACGCCGACCTCGTGCGGCTGGTCGCGTACGGCGCGATGACGGCCACCGACCACGTCGCCCGGTCACTGACCTCGGCTCGTCTTCAGGGGGATCACCATGCGTAAGGCCTTCGTCGTCACCAGCAGTCTGTTGCTCGTCGCGTTCGCCCTGCAGTTCGTCTTCGCCGCGGTGGGCGCGTTCACGAAACCCGGCGGTGAGGGCGCCTACGTGCTGCACAGCGTCACCGGGATGGCGGTCATCCCGCTGCTCACCCTGCTCACCATCCTGTTCGCGGTGCTGGCGAGGGCGCCGGGCCGGCTCGTCGGGTTGACGGTGCTGCCGCTCGGCCTCGTCCTCCTGCAGGCGCTCCTCGCCGGGCTCGCGAACGGCATCACCGACGCCGCGGGCGTCAGCAGGCCGTTCGGCCTGACCGTCGCCGGGCTGCACGCGGTCAACGGGATCGTCGCGGTGCACGTCGTCGTCGGCGTGGTCCGGGCGGCGCGACGGTTGGCCGGCCCGGCGCCGGCCGAGGTCGCCCCGGTGACCGTCCGGGAAGGGGAGCCGGCATGACCGTCGGCTCGTTGCTCGCGGCGGACCTCGTGATCGCGGTCCTCGCGGCCGCCGGGTGGCTGGGCGGCGGGGCCGCGTCGGCCGCCCGGCGCCGCCCGCTCGCCCTCGGGCTGGCGGCCGCCGGCCTGCTCGCCACGCTCGCCCGGGCCGTCACGATCACCGCGCTCGCCCGCGCCGGCTGGTGGTTCGCGGCGGAGAAGGTCCTCATCGCCGCGCCGCTGTCGCTCGCGGGGGTGGTCGTCGCCGGGCCCCGGCTGCTGCGCCTCCCGGGCGACATCCGCGCCGTCGCGGTCCCGCTCCTCTTCGCCGGGTACGCCGACAGCGCCGCCCTGCTCGTGACGGTCCTGCACGGCTATCCCGCGTCGGCCGGCGTGGGGCTGCTCGCGGTCGCCGGGGTCGTCGCGGCGACCGCGGTCTCGTGGCGTTTCCTCGGCGCACCCCCGTCGCGGACGGTCTCCCGGGTGGCCGTCGTGGTGGCGGTCGCGGCGCTGCTGACCGGAACCGGGCTGGCCGCCGCCCCGGGCGCCGCTCCCGCCGTACCCCATGATCACGGACCCGGGGATGCGCGGGCGGTGGGGGAACCGACCCGGCGGTTCACCCTGACGGCCGGGACGGCGACGGTGCGCGTGAGCGGTCGCGACGTCGCGGCGTGGGCGTTCGACGGGCAGGTGCCGGGGCCGGAGTTGACCGCCGTCGTCGGCGACGTGCTGGAGGTGACGCTGCGGAACCGGGACATCGCGCGCGGCGTCACGCTGCACTGGCACGGGTACGACGTGCCGAACAGCCAGGACGGGGTGCCCGGCGTGACGCAGGCGGCGGTGCTGCCCGGGCAGGAGTTCGTCTACCGGTTCCGCGCCGACCAGGCCGGGACCTACTGGTACCACACCCATGCGGTGTCCGACGTCGGCGTGCGGATGGGGCTCTACGGTGTCCTGGTGGTGCGCCCGGCGCCGGTGACCGGCGTGGACGTCACCGTGCCGGTGCACACCCTCTCCGGCCGTCCGCTGCCCGCGCCGAGGACGGAGTCGGTCCGGGCGGGGACGCCCGTGCGGCTGCGGTTGATCAACACCGACAGCACGACCCACCGGTACGCCCTGGCCGGCACCCCGTTCCGGGTCGCCGCCATCGACGGGTTCGACCTGCGGGGCCCGACGTCCCTCGTGGACACCGCCGTGCTGATCCCGGCCGGGGGCCGCTACGACCTGGTGTTCACCGCGCCCGCCACGCCGGTGGCGCTGTTCGTCGACGGGCGGGCCGTCTACTCGACCGGCGCGGTGCCGACGGCGACCGGCGCGTGGCCGGTGCTGGACCCGCTCGGCTACGGCGCGAGCGCCCCGGCGCCGTGGTCCCGCTTCGATCGGTCGTTCACCCTCGTGCTCGACCGTGGCCTGGACCTGCGCGGGCTGCTCCCGCGCTACGCCCACACCGTCAACGGCGCGGCCGACCCGGACATCCCGCCCCAGGTCGTCCGCCTCGGCGACACCGTCCGGTTCACCATCGTGAACCGGTCCCAGACCGTGCACCCGTGGCACCTGCACGGCCACCACGTCCTGGTGCTGTCCCGCAACGGTCGGCCGGCGACCGGGAGCCCGTTGTGGCTGGACTCCTTCGACGTGCGCCCCGGCGAAGTCTGGACGGTGGCGTTCCGGGCCGACAACCCCGGCATGTGGGCCAACCACTGCCACAACCTGGCGCACGCCGACGCCGGGATGACGCTGCACCTGATGTACGCGTGATCCGCCGCCGCGACGACCACGGCTCCCGCCGTGCGCCGGGGCGTACACTGGCGCTGGTTTCGCGACGGGTGGGCCCCGGTGCCGCGCCCGGGGCTGCCGGGGCATGCGGTCGGGGGCCTGCGGGAAGGGTGAGTGCCGTGCGTGGTCCCGCGATGACCGATGTGGCCCGCCTCGCGGGGGTTTCCCACCAGACCGTGTCGCGGGTGCTGAACGGGCACCCGAACGTGCGTGAGCAGACGCGCCTGCGGGTGCAGGCGGCGATCGCGGAGTTGGGCTACCGGCCGAACCGCGCGGCGCGCGCCCTGGTGACCGGCCGGTCGCAGGTGATCGGGGTGGTCGCCCAGAACACCACGCTGTACGGCCCGGCGTCGCTGCTGGCGGCACTGGAGCAGACCGCCGCCGAGGAGGGCTTCGCGGTCACCGTGGGCAGCGTGCGGGACCTCGACCGGGTCTCGATCTCGGCGGCCGTGGAGCGGCACCTGGCACACCGGGTGGCGGGCATCGTGGTGATCGCGCCGGTGGAGTCGGCCGGGGAGGCGTTGGAGCACCTGCCCAAGGACGTGCCGCTGGTGACCGTCGACGGTGACCCGCGCCGGCCGGTGCCGCTCGTGACCGTGGACCAGGTGGCCGGTGCGCGGGCGGCGACGCGGCACCTGCTGGACGCGGGCCACCGGACGGTCTGGCACGTCTCGGGGCCGGCCGACTGGTTCGACAGCGCCGGGCGCATCGAGGGGTGGCGGGACGCCCTGCGGGCGGCCGGCGCCGAGGTGCCGCCGCTGATCCCGGGGGACTGGTCGGCCGCCTCGGGCTACCGGTGCGGGCAGATGCTGGCGCGGATGCCCGAGGTGACGGCGGTCTTCACCGCCAACGACCACCTGGCGCTGGGTGTCCTGCGGGCGCTGCACGAGCACGGCCGCCGGGTGCCGGACGAGATCAGCGTGGTGGGCTTCGACGACGTGCCGGAGGCGGCGTACTTCATCCCGCCGCTGACCACCGTGCGGCCGGACTTCGTGGCGGTGGCCCGGGCCAGCCTGGACCTGCTGCTGGCGCAACTGGAGTCGGACCGCGGCGGTGAGCTGCGGCAGACCATCGCACCGACCCTGATCTCCCGGCAGAGCGTCGCCGGCCCGCCGGACTGACCGACCGCCGTGGGCCGGGCTCCGGTCAGCCGGCGCTGTTGGTGTGACCGCTAACAGACCTGACTCCGGTGGCAGTTGATCGCTCCTATCCGTCGTTCGGACATCTTGACCGTCCCCAATGTGAGCGTTAACAATGTGGGCCACGACACACGCGGGTGGAGGTGGTCGGAGTGGCCGGACCGGGGGACCGGTACGTCATCGGGGTCGACTTCGGAACGCTGTCGGGCCGGGCCCTGGTGGTCCGGGTCGGAGACGGCGCGGAGCTCGGCACCGCGGTCCACGAGTACCGGCACGGGGTGATCGAGTCCGCGCTCCCGGACGGGACGCCGCTCCCGCCGGACTGGGCGCTGCAGGACCCGCAGGACTACCGGGACGTGCTGCGGCGGGCGGTGCCGGCCGCCGTGGCCGCCGCCGGGATCGACCCGGGCCGCGTGATCGGGATCGCCACCGACTTCACCGCCTGCACCGTCCTGCCGACGCTCGACGACGGCACCCCGCTCTGCGAGGTGCCGGAGCTGCGCAGCCGGCCGCACGCCTGGGTGAAGCTGTGGAAGCACCACGCCGCCCAGCCGCACGCCGACCGGATCAACGCCCTCGCGCACGAGCGCCGCGAGCCCTGGCTCCACCGGTACGGCGGGAAGATCTCCGCCGAGTGGCAGTTCGCCAAGGGCCTGCAGATCCTCGACGAGGACCCGGAGATCTACCGTCGCGCCGCGCGGCTCGTCGAGGCCGCCGACTGGATCGTCTGGCAGCTCTGCGGCGCGGAGACCCGCAACATCTGCACGGCCGGCTACAAGGGCATCCGCCAGGACGGCCGGTACCCGTCCCGGGACTTCCTGGCGGCCCTCGACCCGGGGTTCGCGGGCTTCGTGGCCAAGCTGGACGGGCCGCTGCTTCCCCTGGGCGCCCGGGCCGGCGCCCTCACCGCCGAGGCCGCCGGCTGGACCGGCCTGCCCGAGGGCATCGCGGTCGCCGCCGGCAACGTCGACGCCCACGTCACGGCCGCCTCCGCCCGGGCGCTGGCGCCCGGCCACCTGGTCGCCATCATGGGCACCTCCACCTGCCACGTGGTCAACGGCGCCGAGCTGGCCGAGGTGCCGGGCATGTGCGGCGTCGTCGAGGGTGGACTCAGCCCCGGCGCGTGGGGCTACGAGGCCGGCCAGAGCGGCGTCGGCGACATCTTCGGCTGGTTCGTCGACCACGCCGCGCCGGCGGGCGCCGATTCGCACGAGCGGCTCTGCGAGCTGGCCGCGGCGCAGCCGGTCGGCGCCCACGGGCTCATCGCGCTGGACTGGTGGAACGGCAACCGGTCGCTGCTGGTCAACCACGACCTGAGCGGCCTCGTCCTGGGGCTGACCCTGGCCACCCGGCCCGCGGACGTCTACCGGGCGCTGCTGGAGTCCACCGCCTACGGCACCCGCATGATCATCGAGGCGTTCGTCGCGGCGGGGGTGCCGATCCGGCAGCTCGTGGTGGCCGGCGGCCTGACCGCCAACCCGCTGCTCATGCAGATCTACAGCGACGTCACCAACCGGCCGCTGAGCCTCATCGGTTCGGCGCAGGGGCCCGCGCTGGGCTCGGCGATCCACGCGGCGGTCGCCGCCGGCGCGTACCCGGACGTGCACGCGGCCTCGGCCGCGATGGGCCGGGTCGACCGCGACGCCTACCGGCCGGATCCCGAGCGGGCGCGGGCCTACGACGCGCTCTACGCCGAGTACCGGACCCTGCACGACCACTTCGGACGCGGCGGCAACGACGTCATGTCCCGCCTGCGCGCCATCCGCAACGCCGCCGTCGAACGACCGGCGGCGCAGGTCGGCACGCCGCTGGAGGTGGTCGCATGAGCGCCGAGATCCAACGGCTGCGCGAGAGCGTCGCCCGGCTGCACGCCGAACTCACCCGCTACGGGCTGGTCGCGTGGACGGCCGGGAACGCTTCGGCCCGGGTGCCCGGCCAGAACCTCATGGTGATCAAGCCGAGCGGCGTCGACTACGACGACCTCGCCCCGGAGAACATGGTCGTGTGCGACCTCGACGGCGTCGTGGTCGAGGGCGAGTTCGCGCCGTCGAGCGACACCGCCGCACACGCCTACGTCTACCGCGCCCTGCCCGAGGTGGGCGGGGTGGTGCACACCCACAGCGCGTACGCGACCGCCTGGGCGGCCCGCGGCGAGCCGATCCCGTGCCACCTCACCGCCCAGGCCGACGAGTTCGGCGGTGAGATCCCGATCGGCCCGTTCGCCCTGATCGGCGGCGACGACATCGGCAAGGGGATCGTGGCGACCCTCGCCGGGCACCGCTCGCCGGCCGTGCTCATGCGCAACCACGGCGTGTTCACCATCGGCCGGGACGCCCGCGCCGCGGTGAAGGCCGCGGTCATGTGTGAGGACGTCGCCCGTACGGCGCACCTGGCCCGGGCGCTCGGCGCGCCGCTGCCGATGGCGGCGGCCGACGTCGACGCCCTGCACGACCGCTACCAGACCGTCTACGGGCAGCGGCCCCCCTCACCGGCGAGCCCCTGAGGGCCCGCCCCGATCGCGCGGCCGTTCCCCGGACCGTCCGCGTCGCACCACCCACCACCCACCACCAGCGCAGGCCGTGCACCCACGGGGGCGCACGGCCTCCCGGAACGCTTACCCCGAGGAGATTTGCGGTGAAGAGAATGAGGACCCACCCGCCGTCCCGCAAGGTCATCGCGGTGCTCGCCGCCGCGCTGCTCGCCACCGGCGTGGCAGCCTGCGGCAACAGCGACACGGGCGGCAGCAGCGGCGCCGACGACGGCACGATCACGCTCGGCTTCTCCCAGGTCGGCGCGGAGAGCGGCTGGCGTACGGCGAACACCACCTCGATCAAGGAGGCCGCGACCGAGGCCGGGATCGACCTGAAGTTCGACGACGCGCAGCAGAAGCAGGAGAACCAGATCAAGGCCATCCGGAACTTCGTCCAGCAGAAGGTCGACGTGATCGCCTTCTCGCCGGTGGTGGAGTCCGGGTGGGACACCGTCCTCAAGGAGGCCCGGGACGCCAAGATCCCGGTCATCCTCACCGACCGGTCGGTCGACTCGGCCGACAAGTCCCTCTACAAGACCTTCCTCGGCTCGGACTTCGTGAAGGAAGGCCGGCTCGCGGGGGAGTGGCTGGTGGAGCAGAAGAAGGCCGCCACCGGCCCGGTCACCATCGTCGAGCTGCAGGGCACGACCGGCTCGGCGCCGGCCAACGACCGGAAGAAGGGCTTCGCGGAGGCGATCGCCGCCAACCCGAACCTCAAGATCGTCGCCTCCCAGTCCGGTGACTTCACGCGCGCCGGCGGCAAGCAGGTGATGGAGCAGTTCCTGAAGGCCAACCCGAAGATCGACGTGCTGTTCGCCCACAACGACGACATGGGCCTGGGCGCGCTCGAGGCGATCACCGCGGCCGGGAAGGTGCCCGGCAAGGACATCACCATCATCACCGTCGACGCGGTCAAGGACGGGATGCAGGCCCTGGCCGACGGCAAGTTCAACTTCATCGCCGAGTGCAGCCCGCTGCTGGGTCCCCAGCTGATGGACCTGGTCGAGAAGGTGCACAACGGCGAGGAGGTGCCGGCCCGGATCGAGACCCAGGAGACCACCTTCACCCAGGAGCAGGCGAAGGAAGCGCTGCCCAACCGCAAGTACTGACCGGACCACGGGGTCGCGACCCCGCATCCGACAGCGGCGGCCGGGCCTCGGGCCCGGCCGCCGCGCCCACCCCGCGCACCGCCTCATCGACCAGGAAAGGACCCGGTGGCATGACGGGTAGCCATCCAGTGCTGACAATGACCGGGATCAGCAAGTCCTTCCCGGGGGTACGGGCGCTCGACGGCGTGGACTTCCGCCTCCTCCCCGGCGAGGTGCACGCCCTGATGGGCGAGAACGGCGCCGGCAAGTCGACCCTCATCAAGGTGCTGACCGGCGTCTACAGCGCCGACCACGGCACCGTCACGCTCGGCGGCGAGGCGGTGTCCTTCACCGGCCCGATGCAGGCCACCGCCGCCGGGGTGAGCACCGTCTACCAGGAGGTCAACCTCTGCACCAACCTCTCGGTGGCGGAGAACATCTTCATCGGCCGGGAGCCCCGCCGGCTCGGCGCGGTGCGGTGGGCGGAGATGCGCCGCCGCGCCCGCTCTCTCCTGGCCCGGCTGGACCTCGACATCGACGTCAACGCGCAGCTCGGCAGCTACTCGCTGGCCGTGCAGCAGATGGTGGCGATCGCCCGCGCCATCGACATCGAGGCGCGGGTGCTGGTCCTCGACGAGCCCACCTCCAGCCTCGACGCCGTTGAGGTCGCCCAGCTGTTCCGGGTCATGCGGCAGCTGCGCGACGACGGCCTCGCGATCCTGTTCGTCACCCACTTCCTGGACCAGGTCTACGAGATCGCCGACCGGATCACGGTGCTGCGCAACGGCCAGCTCGTCGGCGAGTACCCGACGAGCCAGCTTCCCCAGCTCGGCCTGGTGGAGAAGATGATCGGCAAGGAACTGCGGGTGCTGGAGCGACTCGACGAGCAGTCCCGGCACGACGCCGCGCCGGCGGAGGGCGCACCGCTGCTGGACGTACGCGAGCTGGGGCGCCGCTCGGCGGTCGCGCGGTTCGACCTCACCATCCACGAGGGCGAGGTGGTCGGCCTCGCCGGGCTGCTCGGCTCGGGCCGTACCGAGGTGGCGCGGCTGCTGTTCGGCGCCGACCGTGCCGACCACGGCACCGTCCGGGTGCACGGCACACCCACGACACTGCGTACCCCGGTGACCGCCATCGGCCACGGCATCGGCTTCTGTTCCGAGAACCGGCGGGCCGAGGGCATCGTCGCCGAGCTGTCCGTGCGGGAGAACATCATCCTGGCCCTGCAGGCCGCCCGGGGCTGGCTCCGGCCCGTGCCCCGGCGCCGGCAGGACGAGCTGGTCGAACGGTACGTGCGGGCCCTGAGCATCCGCCCGGCCGACCCCGACATCCCGGTGGGCAACCTGTCCGGCGGCAACCAGCAGAAGGTCCTGCTCGCGCGCTGGCTCATCACGGAGCCGCGCCTGCTGATCCTCGACGAGCCGACGCGGGGCATCGACATCGGCGCCAAGACCGAGATCCAGCGGCTGGTCGCGCAGCTCTCCGACGGCGGTATGGCGGTGCTGTTCGTCTCCGCCGAGCTGGAGGAGGTGCTCCGCCTCAGCCACACCATCGCCGTCATGCGCGACCTGGAGATGGTCGCGCGACTCACCAACGACCCGAGCGTCGACGCCGACCGGATCATGCAGACCATCGCGGCCGGCACCGGGCACGAGGAGGTGCCGTCATGAGCAACCGCACGGCCGGCTACCGGGGGCTGACGACACACCGGCTCTTCTGGCCGGTCGTCGTCCTCGTCGGCATGCTGGCCGCCAACACCGTCTACCGTCCCGGCTTCCTGTCGGTGCAGATGCGCGACGGTCACCTGTACGGCAGCCTGATCGACATCCTCCGGCTGAGCGCGCCGCTGATCCTGGTCGCCCTCGGCATGACGCTGGTGATCGCCACCGGCGGCATCGACCTCTCGGTCGGCTCGCTCTGTGCCATCAGCGGCGCCATCGCCTGCCTGCACATCAGCCAGCAGCCCGACCAGAACAGCCTCGGCGCCGTGCTGACCGCCCTGGCCCTGGGTCTGGGGGTGGCCCTCGTGCTCGGCGCCTGGAACGGCGTGCTGGTCGCGGTCATCGGCATCCAGCCGATCATCGCCACCCTCATCCTCATGGTCGCCGGCCGGGGCCTGGCCCAGCTGATCACCGAGGGGCAGATCCTGACCATCAACTCGGACCCGTACAAGGCGATCGGCGTCGGTCACCTGCTGACCCTGCCGCTGGCCATCTTCCTCGCCCTCGCCGCGGCTCTCCTGGTCGCCGCGGTGACCCGGCGCACCGCCCTCGGCCTGATCATCGAGTCGGTCGGGGGCAACGCGCAGGCCAGCCGCCTGGCCGGCATCCGGTCCGCGCGGATCACGTTCCTCGTCTACGTGATCAGCGCGGCCTGCGCCGCGGTCGCCGGCTTCATGATGACGGCCAACGTGTCCAGCGCCGACGGCAACGCGGCGGGCCTCTGGGTCGAGCTGGACGCGATCCTCGCCGTGGTCATCGGCGGCACCTCCCTGGCGGGCGGCCGGTTCTCCCTCGGCGGCACCATCCTCGGCGCCCTGCTCATCCAGACCCTCACCACCACGGTGTACGCCATGAACATCTCGCCCCAGACCTCCCTGCTGTTCAAGGCGGTCGTGGTCATCGCGGTCTGCCTCATCCAGGCGCCCGGCTTCCGCGCCCGCTTCACCCGACGCCGAGCCCCGGCGGCCGGGCCCACCTCCGTCACCGAGCAGCCGAAGGAGCAGGTGCCGGCATGACGACGCTCTCCCTGCTGGCCGCCCGCACCCGGGCACGCCTTCCCCGGCGGCACGTCCCGGTGCTGGCCACCCTCGCCCTGCTGCTGGTCCTGTACGGCGTCGGCGTGTCCCAGTACCGCGCGTTCTCGAACGTCCAGGTCGTCTTCAACGTCTTCATCGACAACGGCTTCCTGCTCGTCGTCGCCGTCGGGATGACCTTCGTGATCCTCACCGGGGGGATCGACCTCTCCGTCGGCTCGGTCGTCGCGATGACCGCGATGGTGTCGGCGTTCCTGCTGCGCGAGGGCCTGCCGGCGGCGCTGGTGCTGCTCGTGGCGCTGCTCATCGGGCCGACGCTCGGCTTCCTCATGGGCTGTGTGATCCACTTCTTCGACATCCAGCCGTTCATCGTCACCCTCGCCGGGATGTTCTTCGCCCGCGGCATGTGCACCTTCATCAGCGGCTCGTCGATCCCGATCACCGACGGGTTCTGGACCCGGATGTCCCAGCAACGCATCGGCGACCCCGGCGGCAACTTCGTCTCGATCAGCGTGCTCATCGCCTTCGCCGTGGTCGCCGTCGCCGCGTACACGCTGGCCTACACCCGGTTGGGCCGCAACGTGTACGCCGTCGGCGGCAACGCGCAGTCGGCGCTGCTCATGGGCCTGCCGGTGGGCCGGACCCGGATCGCCGTCTACACGATCAGCGGCCTCTGCGCGGCGATCGGCGGGATCCTGCTGTCCTTCTACACGCTCTCCGGCGCCCCGCTGATCGGCGTCGGCATGGAACTCGACGTCATCGCCGCCGTCGTCATCGGCGGGACGGTGCTGACCGGCGGCGCCGGCTACGTCTTCGGCACCGTGCTCGGGGTGCTGGTCCTCGGGGTCATCCAGACCTTGATCACCTTCGACGGCAGCCTCAACTCGTGGTGGACCAAGATCGTGATCGGCGGCCTGCTCTTCGCGTTCATCCTGCTCCAACGTCTGATCGGAATCCGCTACAAGTGACCGACCATCTCGCGGAAGGCAACCCCATGGCATCGCACGCTGAGCCTGAGATCTGGTTCCTGACCGGCAGCCAGGCCATGTACGGCGAGGACACCCTGCGCCAGGTGGCCGACCAGTCGCGGCAGATCGCGGCGGCGCTCGACGGCTCGCCGCACATCCCCGCCCGGGTCGTCTGGAAACCGGTCCTGACCACCAGCGGCGACATCCTGCGGGTGTGCCGGGACGCCGCCGCACAGGGGGCCGTCGGCGTGATCGCCTGGATGCACACCTTCTCACCGGCGAAGATGTGGATCGCCGGCCTGGACGCGCTGCGGACGCCGCTGCTGCACCTGCACACCCAGGCCAACGTCCTGCTGCCGTGGGACGAGATCGACATGGACTTCATGAACCTCAACCAGGCCGCGCACGGCGACCGGGAGTTCGGGTTCATCCAGACCCGCCTCGGTGTGGCCCGCAAGACCGTCGCGGGGCACGTCAGCGACCCGCGCGTGGTGGCCCGGGTGGGCGCCTGGTCGCGGGCGGCGATCGGCTGGTCGGCCATGCGGTCGCTGCGGCTGGCCCGCTTCGGCGACAACATGCGCGACGTCGCGGTGACCGAGGGGGACAAGGTGGAGGCGGAGCTGCGCTTCGGTGTCTCCGTCAACACCTACGGGGTGAACGACCTCGTCCAGGTGGTCGACGAGGTCGCCGACGCGCGGGTGGACGACCTGGTCAAGGAGTACGACGACAGCTACCGGCTGGTGGCCGAGCTGCGCCCCGGCGGCGACCGCCACCGGTCCCTGCGCTACGCCGCCCGGCTGGAGCTGGGGCTGCGCGCCTTCCTCGAAGCCGGCGGATTCGGCGCCTTCACCACCAACTTCGAGGACCTCGGCGGGCTGCGCCAACTGCCGGGCATCGCGGTGCAACGCCTGATGGCCGACGGATACGGCTTCGGCGGCGAGGGCGACTGGAAGACGTCCGTCCTGGTGCACACCGTCAAGGCGATGGCGGTCGGGGTCGACGGCGGCACCTCGTTCATGGAGGACTACACCTACGACCTCACCCCGGGCCGGGAACTGGTCCTCGGCGCGCACATGCTCGAGGTGTGCCCGAGCATCGCCGCGGGCACCCCCTCCGTCGAGATCCACCCGCTGAGCATCGGTGGGCGGGAGGACCCGGTACGGCTGGTCTTCGACGCCGCGCCCGGTCCCGCCGTCGTGCTGGGCCTGGCCGACATGGGGGAGCGGTTCCGGCTCGTCGCCAACGAGGTCGACGTGGTGGCGCCGCCACACCCGCTGCGCCGGCTGCCGGTCGCCCGGGCCGTCTGGCGCCCCCGCCCGCACCTGGCCGGCTCCGCCGAGGCGTGGATCACCGCCGGGGCCCCGCACCACACCGTGCTGTCGCAGGCCGTGGGGGTGGAGGAGCTGCACGACCTGGCCGAGATGAGCCGCACCGAGCTGGTCGTCATCGACGCCGACACCGAACCGCGCCGCTTCGCCGAGGAGATCCGCTGGAACCAGGCGTACTACCGGCTCGCCCGGGGGCTCTGACCCGGCCGGCGGCCGCGATCCGACGGCTGAACGACGACGGCCTCGTCCGCCGCTCGACCGGTCCAGCGGCGCGCGGTCACGCGCGGCGGGAGGCGAGGGTGCTCTCGGCGTACGCCCAGAGCCGGTCGGCGGCGGTGACGTCCACCGCGTGCTCGGCCACCCCGGTCATCGGGTCCGGGCCGCCGGGAACCACCTCCGACTCCTGGTTGTCCTCGAAGTAGCGGCCGGTGACGCCTTCGACCAGCGGCGACGCGGCCAGCAGCACGGTGGTGGCGGCGCCCTGGGCCGGGGTCTTGTAGTGGTCCGGCACCGTCACGGTGCCCGCCTCGTCGGTCGTCACCCCGAAGGTGCGCAGGGTGTCCGCGCCGAGGTGGCGTTGCAGGTTGGTGATGATGACGCCCGGGGCCAGGGCGTTGGCGGTGATCCCGTCGGCGGCCCAGCGCCGGGCGATGCCGACGGCGAGCAGGACGTCGGCGGTCTTGGACTGGCTGTACGCGGTCCACGGGTCGTACGGGCGGCGGGCGAAGTGGGGGTCGTCGAAGTCGACGCCGGCCCGGAGCTGTGCGCCCGAGCTGACCACGACGACCCGCGCGGAGCCGGCGGACCGGAGGTGGTCGTGCAGGCCCCGGGCGAGCGCGAAGTGCCCGAGGTGGTTGGTGGCCAGCTGCAGTTCCCAGCCTTCCGGGGTCAGCCGGCGGTCCGGCAGCGCCATGATTCCGGCGTTCGCGATCAGGACGTGCAACGGCCCGGTCCAGCCGGCGACGAAGGCGTCGACGGAGTCGAGGTCGGCCAGGTCGAGCGCGGCGGCCCGGACCGTGCCCGGCCCGGGGCCGGCGAACTCGGCCACCAGGTCGTCGGCGCGGGCGGGGTCGCGCGTCGCCACGGTGACCTCCGCGCCGGCACGGGCGAGGGCGCGGACCGTCTCCAGGCCGATGCCGGAGGCGCCGCCGGTGACGATCATGCGACGCCCGGTGAGGTCGACGCCGTCGATGATCTCCTCGGCGGTGGCGCGGGCGGTGAATGGGGTGGTCAGGCGTGTGCTCTCTGTCATGACGGCAACGCTACGACCTGCGGACCTGGACGGCCTATAGTTTGCCGTCCGGGAAAGTTTAGCCAGCGTCCGAGGGAGGTCGCGTGGATCCGCTGGAGGATGTTCTCTCGCTGATCGGGGCGACGAGCCACCTTTCCGCCAGTATGTCCGCCGGCGGATCGTGGGCCGTCCGGTTCCCGCCGCCCGCGGGCGTGAAGTTCAACGTCGTACGCCGGGGCGCCTGCTGGCTTCGGGTGGACGGGGTGCCGGAACCCCTCCGGCTCCGCGCGGGTGACTGCTTCCTGCTGACCCGGCCGGTCGCGTTCACGCTGGCAAGTGACCTGAGCCTGCCGACCGAACCGGCGGTGCCCCTGTTCACCGTGGCCGCCGACGGCGTGGCCCGTGCCGGCACCGGCGACGAGGTGTTCCTCATCGGCGGCGCGTTCTCCTTCACCGACCGCGCCCAGGCCCTGCTGCTCGACGGCCTGCCGCCGGTCATCCGGGTGGCGGCCGAGACGCCGGAGGCCGCGACCGTGCGACGGGCGGTCGACGAGATCGACGCGGAACTGCGGCAGGACGCGGCGGGGGCGCGACTTGTCGCCGAGCACCTGGCGGTCGTCATGCTCGTGCGGATCCTGCGCCTGTCCCTCACCCGGGACACCGGGCACACCTCGGGCTGGCTGGCCGGCCTGAGCGATCCCACCGTGGCGACCGTCCTGCGGCGGATGCACGCCCGGCCCGCCCACCCCTGGACGGTCGCCGAGCTGGCCCGCAGCGCGGCGGTCTCCCGCTCCACCCTGGCGGCCCGGTTCAAGCAGGTGGTCGGCCAGGGCCCGCTGGAGTACCTCACCGCGTGGCGCATCGAACTCGCGGCCGACCGCATCCGCCGCGGTGACGGCACCGTCGCCACCATCGCCCGCGACGTCGGGTACGGCTCGGAGAGCGCCTTCAGCGTCGCCTTCAAACGCGCCGTCGGTCTCTCGCCGCGGGCGTACCGCGCGGCCGCGGCACCGGCGGGCTAGGGGTGCGGCTCAGTCCACGAGCACCCCGGGGTTGAGGATCCCGTGCGGATCGAGCGCGGCCTTCGCGGCGCGCAGGGCCAGGGCGAACGGTTCGGGGCGCTGTCGGTCATAGCCGGGGCGGTGGTCGCGGCCGACGGCGTGGTGGTGGGTGATGGTGGCGTGATGGCGGTGCAGGACGTCGGTCGCGACGTCCTTGAGGTGGTCCCAGACGGCGACCTCGTCGCCGGGCCGGCCGCCGGCGAGCACGGTGAAGTAGGGCGCCGCCCCGTCCGGATAGACGTGGGTGAGGCGGCAGTTGATCATGGCGGGATGGCCGGTGGCCCGCCGTGCGGCGGCGCCGACCTCGTCCCGGACGGCGTCGATCAGCGCGGGTAGCCGGTTCCAGGTGGCGGCCGTCTCGAACGTCTCGACGACCGCACCCATCCGGGCGAGGCCGTCGCGCAGGTACGGCATCCGGAGGAACGCCGAGCGCCAGGCGCCGACCGCCTCGTCGCCCCGACGGCGGGGGCCCGAGGAGGGCGTGCCACCGTGTGCGCGGGCCAGGTCCAGCGCCTGGGCGAGAGCGGCGTCCACCGGCACGGCGGCCGACTCGAAGCCGAGGACGAGGACGGACGAGCCGTCCGGAGCGGCGCCGGACAGCGCGGCCTCGCCGGCATCGAGCAGGCGGCAGTTGGCCGGGGAGAGGCCGGACCGGGCGATCGCACGAACCCCGCGCAGCGCGGCGGCGAAGTCGGCGAAACGGACCGACGCGGAAGCCTTGTGCCGGGGGCGCTCCTGCAGGCGCATCCACGCCTCGGTGATCACGCCCAGGGCGCCCTCGGAGCCGAGGAACAGCCGGTCGGGAGACGGTCCGGCGCCCGAGGCGGGCACCTGCCACGACGTGCCGGCGCCGGCCGGGCTGACCACCCGCAGCGACTGCACGAAGTCGTCGATGTGCGTGTGGACCGTGGCGTAGTGACCGCCCGCCCGGGTGGCGAGCCAGCCGCCGAGGGTGGAGAACTCGAAACTCTGCGGGAAGTGCCGCAGCGTCAGGCCGTGCGGCCGGAGCTGGTTCTCCAGCGCCGGGCCGAGGACGCCGGCCTGGATGCGCGCGGCCTGGCTGTCGGTGTCGACCTCCACCACCTGGTCCATCGCGGTCAGGTCGAGCGACACCACCGCCCGGTGCGCGTCGCCGCGGTACTCCACGCCGCCGGTCACCGAGGAGCCCCCGCCGTAGGGGATCACGGCCACGCCGCGGTCGCCGGCCCACTCCAGCAGGTCGGCCACGTCCCGGTCGCCCGCCGGCCGGGCGACCAGGTCGGGTATCCGCCCGGGGCGGCCGCGCAGGGCGCGGATGACATCCCGGTACGCCTTGCCCATGGCGTGCGCGGCGCGCGCCTCGGGGTCGGCGGTGACGAGGTGCGCGAGGCTGCGCGGCGGCTCGACGGCCGGCCGGGGAATCCGCAGGTCGGGGACCCGAGGGACGGGCAGCGGGCGCGGGAGCGTACCGGGGAGGAGTGCTCCCAGTGCCGCGCATTCGGCGTCGTCGGGGTGTTCGTCCGCCCAGCCCCAGCCCCACCAGGAGCGGGCGCGGGCGGTCGCAGCGTCGGCCATGGCCATGACGGTATCCATCGATCACCGCGATCGCCCGTCCTTGATCGCCCCTCGGGGTGCCGGCGACTAGGATGACGGGCATGGCCGAGACCCTCGCGTTGACGTTGGCGCTGGAGCGGCGCGGTCCGGCGGGAGCGTTCGTCCTGTCCGACGAGCAGGTGTCCGTCGTGGGGGAGGGGCGCAAGGCGTTCCCCGTGCGGGTGAGTGTCAACGGGGTGACGCTCCCGCTGCGCCTGGCCCGGATGGGCGGGGAGAACCTGATCGGGTTGTCCCGCGCGGCGCGGGAACAGGCGGGGGTGAGCATCGGGGCGACGTACGCGGTCGCCATCGCCCTCGACGAGCAGGCCCGCAGCGTCGAGGTGCCCGAGGACCTGGCCGCCGCTCTCGCCGGTGACGGCGAGGCGCAGGCGGCGTTCGCGGCGCTGGCCCCCTCGCACCGCAAGGAGTTCGTCCGCTGGGTCACCGAGGCCAAGCGGGAGGCCACCCGGGCGCAGCGCGTCACGAAGACCATCGAGATGCTCCGCGCCGGCCAGCACCGCTGAGCACGCCGGCACCGCCGGCAGCGGTCCGGGCGGGACGGGTCGCGCGACGCGTCCCGCCCGGACCGCCACGCCTACCGGCGCGGCCGCTGCGGGGCGCGCGGCAGGACGTACGGCGGTCCGCTGTAGATCAGGTCGGCCTTCATGAGCTGGTACGCCCGCTTGGGCTGGTAGTTCTCGTCGTAGATGGTGGCCAGCCCCTCCGGCGGGTCGGAGAACCAGCCGGGCACCCAGGAGTGCTTGTCGGTGAATCCCCAGACGGTGAACGACAGGCAGCGCCGCTCGGCCAGGCAGGCCTGCAGCAGCACGCTGAAGTTCGCCGCCGAGGCCTGCAGCCGCGGGTTGATCTCGTTCGAGTCGCCCGCCTGGACTCCCTCGGTGAGCTGGCTGCGCACGTCGACCTCGGTGAACGCGGTGGCCAGCCCCAACCCGGCGAACCTCCGCAGCGCCTCGGCGACCTGGAGGGTGTCGAAGTTGCCGTACTGGGTGCCGAGGTGGCCCTGGCTGCCGATGCCGTCGATCGGCACGCGCTGGGCCAGCAGGCTCTTGGCCATGTCGTACACGAACTGGGTCTTGTCGTTCGCCGGGTCGCGCGAGCCGAAGGCCTCGATGTTGTAGTCGTTGTAGAACAGCAGGGCGTGCGGATCGGCGGCGCGGGCCCAGCGGAAGGCGTCGGCGATGTAGCCGGGGCCGAGGTGCTGGGCCCAGAACCCCTTGTAGTGCAGGGTCGACGGGGTGTCCCAGGGGTCGCTGACCGCCTCGTTGACCACGTCCCACTGCCAGATCCGGCCCTTGAAGTGGGTGACCACGGCGGTGATGTGCCGGCGCAGGATGTCCCGCAGCTCGGTGTCGCTGATGGAGCCGTCGGCCACGCCGGCGGTCAGCCAGCCGGGCAGCTGGTTGTGCCAGACCAGGACGTGCCCGCGTACGCGCTGGTTGTTCTGCTTGGCGAAGGCGAGGAGCCGGTCGGCCGGCGCCCAGTTGTAGGTGCCGCGGGTCGGCTCCAGGCTCTCCCACTTCATCACGTTCTCCGCGGTGACCGTGGAGAACTCCGACGCCGCGAGCTGGCGGTACCGCGGGTCGGCGGGGTCGTCGAGGGCGGCCATGTCGACGGCCGTGCCGATGGCCAGCCCGTGGCGCAGCGCGAGGTTGCGCAGGCTCTGGTCGGCCGGGTCGTACGGCCGGCCGGCCGTCGCCGGCGGGCTGCTGAGAGTGGCGGCGGCGGCCACGGCGACCGCGCCGGCGGCTATCCATCGTCGCAGTTTCATGGGCTTCTCCGGTGTGCAACGGGTCGACCGGGACGTCGACCGAGAGGGCGCGGGGGTGTGAGCAGGTGACGCGCCGGACGCCGATGAGAGGGACGGTGCGGGGAGCTGTGTTCGAGCCGGCCCGGTCGATACTTCCGGGCAAATTCCCGGTAACTGGCCGGAACAATACGAGCGTCGATCCCCGTCGTCAACCGTCGTCCGAGACCGCCCGGACCGGCCGGGCGTCAGGGCCGCGGTGGCCGCCGAGCAGGCCTGGCAGGGCCTTGACCCGACACGCGGCAGGTTCTACCTTGCCCTCAAGCGATCGAAAAGTACCGGCACCCGACCGGAAGTCGATGACGAAGGGGCGACAGGTGGCCTCGGACGAGCCCCGGAAAGTCACCATCGCCGCGATCGCGCGGCTGGCCGGCGTGTCGGTGCCCACGGTGTCGCGGGTTGTCAACGGCCGCTCCGACGTCGCGCCGCGCACCCGGGAACGGGTCGAGGAGCTGTTGACCCGGCACGGCTACCGCCGCCGCAGGCCGAGCGCGCGGCCCAGCTCCGGCCTGATCGACCTGGTCTTCAACGACCTGGACAGCCCCTGGGCGGTCGAGATCATCCGTGGGGTCGAGGACGTCGCGCACGCGGCCGGCATCGGCACCGTGGTCTCCGCGATCCACCGGCGCAGCTCCTCGGCCAGGCAGTGGCTGAACAACCTGCGCACCCGCTCCACCCAGGGCGTCATCTTCGTGACCTCCACCCTGGAGCCGCCGCTGCAGGCCGAGCTGCGCCGCCTCAACATCCCCGTCGTCATCGTCGACCCGGTGGGGGTGCCCCCGCAGGAGGCGCACACGATCGGCGCGACCAACTGGGTGGGCAGCCTGCGCGCGACCGAATACCTGCTCGGTCTCGGCCACCGGCGGATCGGCTTCGTCGCCGGGCCGCCGCAGCTGATGTGCAGCCGGGCGCGGCTCGACGGCTACCGGGCGGCACTGGAGACCGCCGGCCTCCGCGTCGACGAGGAGCTGATCCACCCGGGCAACTTCTACCACGAGGGCGGGTTCGCCGCCGGTAACCACCTGCTGCGCCTGCCCGACCCGCCCACCGCGATCTTCGCCGCCAGTGACCAGATGGCCCTCGGCGTCTACGAGGCCGTCCGACGGCGGGGCCTGCGGGTGCCCGACGACGTCAGCGTCGTCGGCTTCGACGACCTGCCGGAGGTCCGGTGGTGCTCTCCGCCGTTGACCACCATCCGGCAGCCCCTCGCGAAGATGGGTCTGCTCGCCGCCCGCACGGTCCTGCGCCTGGCTCAGGGTGAGCGGATCGAGAGCCCGCGGGTGGAGCTGGCCACCCAACTCGTCGTCCGGGACAGCGCAGCCCCGCTGGCCGCCCGGCCGTCAGATCCGGCGCGAGTGGCTACGAGTGCACCGCGGCATCACCGGTAGGGACGGCACGAGGCCCGGACGACCAGCTCGGTGGGGAGCCGGATGTGTGTGTCCCGCTCGACGCCGGCGATCAGGTCGATGAGCAGGCGCAGCGCCTCGGCCCCCATGCGCTGCAGCGGTTGCATGATCGTGGTCAGCGGGGGGTTCACCAGCGCCGACTCCGGGACGTTGTCGAAGCCGATGACGGACAGGTCGTCGGGCACCGTGAGGCCCATGCTCCGCGCGACGTCCATCGTGGAGATCGCCGAGAGGTCGTTTCCGGCGAAGATCGCCGTCGGTCGGTCCGGGAGCGAGAGCAGTGCCGCGGCCGTACCGGCGGCGCTCTCGGTCCGGAACCCGCCGACGCGCACGATCCTCTCGTCCACCGCCACGTCGGCGTCGGCCATGGCCTTGCGGAAGCCCGCCTCGCGCAGGCGCGCCGACTCGAGGTCGGGGCGTCCGCTGATGTGGCCGATGCGGCGGTGGCCGAGCGACAGCAGGTAGTTGGTGGCGAGCACGGCGCCGGCGAAGTTGTCCGAGTCGACGGTGGGCAGGCCGGACGGGCCGGTGTGGGGGTCGACGGCCACGACGTGGAAGCCCTGCTTGGTCTCGATCACGGTCGGCGTGACGATCACGGCGCCGTCGATGAGGGTCCCGGAGAGGCGGGCCAGCGAGCGCCGCTCCCAGCCGATGGCGGCGCCCTCGCCGTCGCCGCTGGAGTAGGCGAGCAGCTGGTATCCGCTGCCGGCGACCTCCCGGGACGCCCCCTTGAGCAGTTCGGTCGAGAACGGCTCGAACTCGGCGACCAGGATGCCCAGCACGTTCGTGCGGTGGCTGCGCAGGCTCTGCGCCCCCAGGCTGGCCTCGTAGCCGAGCTCGTGGATGACCTGTTGGACGCGCTCCACGGTCGCCTGGGCCACGCCGTACCGACCATTGACAACCTTCGATACCGTCGCCACCGAGACGCCGGCGGTACGTGCCACATCCGACATCTTGACGCGCTCCGGGAACACCACCCGACGATGATAGAGCCGCTGCGCAGACCCCGTCACGAGTGACTCGAAAACGTTATCGATACCGATTGACACTCTGTTTCACGGCTGTAAAACTCCCCCGCAGGCCGAGTACCGCGACTGCCTGACGGAGGAGACATCGATGGCGACGAAGCGCCGTGCGGGTGCCGCTCTGGCACTGCTTATGACAAGCGCTCTCGTCGCCGCTGGTTGCAACAGCGGCGGCGACGACGAGGCGTCCAGCGAGACCGAGCTGTACAAGAACCCCGTGACCCTGACCTGGTGGCACAACGCCCCCCAGGACGGGCCCGGCAAGGTTTACTGGGAGAAGGTCGCCAAGGACTTCTCCGCGCTCCACCCGACCGTCAAGATCGAGATCGAGGCGATCGAGACCAACCAGCTGCAACGCACCCGCATCCCCGCCGCGCTGCTGAGCAACGACCCGCCGGACATCTTCATGTCGTGGGGTGGCGGCGAGATGGTCGAGCAGGTCGAGGCCGAATACCTCAAGGACATCACCGACCAGGTCAAGACCGAGGTCGCCAACATCGGCAGTGCGGCCGAGATCTGGCAGGTGGACGGCAAGCAGTACGGCCTGCCGTTCCGGATGGGCATCGAGGGCATCTGGTACAACAAGGACATGTTCGCGCAGGCGGGCATCAGTGCTCCGCCGACCACGTTCGAAGAGCTCAACGCCGCGGTCGCGAAGCTCAAGGCCATCAACGTCACCCCGATCGCCGTGGGCGCCGGTGACAAGTGGCCCGCCGCGCACTGGTGGTACAACTTCGCGCTGCGCGCCTGCTCGGTCGACACGCTGAAGAAGGCGTCCAAGGAGAAGGTCTTCGACGACCCGTGCTTCGTGAAGGCCGGCCAGGACCTGAAGGCCTTCATCGACACCAAGCCGTTCCAGAACAACTTCATCGCCACGCCGGGCCAGAACGACCCGACCAGCGCCAACGGTCTGCTCGCCAACGGCAAGGCCGCGATGGAGCTGATGGGCGACTGGAACCGGGGCACGCTGGACAACGTCGCCACGGACAAGGCCAAGCTCGCGAAGTTCCTCGGCTGGTTCCCCGTGCCGGCGATCTCCGGTTCCGCCGGTGACCCCAAGGCGGCGCTCGGCGGCGGCGACGGGTTCGCCTGCGCCAAGAAGGCCCCGGCCGAGTGCGTCGAGTTCCTCAAGTACATCGCCAGCCCCGAGGTGCAGAAGGGCTACGCCGAGACCGGGACCGGGCTCCCGGTCGCCAAGGGAGCGGAGGCCGGCATCACGGACCCCGCGCTGAAGTCCATCCTGCAGGCCACGTCGGAGGCGAGCTACGTCCAGCTCTGGTTGGACACGGCCTACGGCAGCACCGTGGGCACCGCGATGAACGACGGGATCGTCGGCATCTTCTCGGGCAAGGGCACGCCGGAGCAGGTCGTCGCAGGGATGAAGGCAGCCGCGAGCAAGTGACCTCCACCGACCAAACCCGGTTCCCCGCCGGCGGCGTCTCCGCGCCGCCGGCGGGTCGCCGGCCCGCCGGGCGCCCGTCGTCCCGCCGGGCCGAGACTCGCCGCAAGTGGTACGAGATCATCGGGCTCACGACGCCGGCGCTCGTGGTCTACGTGATGTTCGTGCTGGTGCCGATGGGCTTCGCGGTCTACTACAGCCTGTTCCGGTGGCGTGGCGTCGGGCCACCCACCGAGTACGTCGGCTTCAGGAACTACGCCCTCGCCTTCCAGGACCCGATCTTCCTCGACGCGCTGCGCAACAACGCCGTCATCGTGTTCGGTTCGCTGCTGATCCAGGGCCCGGTCGCCCTGGGCATCGCGCTGCTGCTCAACCGTCGCTTCCGCGGGCGCGCCGTGTTCCGCCTGCTGGTGTTCGTGCCCTACGTGCTCGCCGAGGTCACCGTCGGGATCATGTGGAAGCTGATCCTGGCCGAGGACGGCACGGTCGACGCGCTGCTGCGGTCCCTGGGACTGGACAGCCTGGTGCAGGCATGGCTCGCCGACCTCGACGTCGTCATCTGGACGCTGCTCTTCGTCCTCACCTGGAAGTACGTCGGCTTCGCGATCATCCTCCTGCTCGCCGGCCTGTCGAACGTGCCGCACGAGCTGACCGAGGCCGCCGCGATCGACGGCGCGAGCTGGTGGCAGACCCAGCGCCACGTCACCCTCCCGCTGCTGGGGCCGACGATCCGGATCTGGATGTTCCTGTCGATGATCGGTTCGCTGCAGGTCTTCGACGTGATCTGGGTGACCTCGGTGCCCGCGATCCGGTCACTCGGGGCCTCCGGGACCATGGCGACGTACATGGTGGACAACGGGTTCTTCGCCCGGCTGTGGGGCTACGGCAACGCGGTGGCCGTGATCCTCTTCGTCATCTCGTTCGTCGCGGCGCTGCTGTTCCAGCGCTTCCTCCTCCGTCGGGACATCGAGGGCGCCATCACCAGAAGGGCGAACTGACCGTGGCCACGAACCCCGTCCATTCCCCGTCCGCCGGGCGCCGGCCGGTGTCGTGGGGCACCCCGCTCACGTACGCGCTCGCGCTCGCGGTCGCGGCCGTGTCGATCGCGCCGATCCTCTACGTGATCGTCGGCGGTTTCCGCACCACCCCGCAGATCGTCGCCGACCCGGGCGGCCTGCCCGACCCGTGGGTCTTCGACAACTACACCCGGGTGCTGACGCAGAGCAAGTTCTGGCAGCAGGCGTTCAACAGCGGGGTGATCGCCCTCGGCACCACGCTCGGCGTCGTGGTGCTCGGCATGGCCGCCGCCTTCGTGCTGGCCCGCTACACCTTCCGGGGGCGTGAGGGGCTCTACACCTTCTTCACGCTCGGGCTGCTCTTCCCGGCCGGGGCGGCGATCCTGCCGCTCTACCTGATGCTGCGGGACCTGGGCCTGGTCAACTCCTACTACGCGGTGATCCTCCCGCAGGTCGCCTTCCAGTTGCCGCTGACGATCGTGATCCTGCGGCCCTTCCTGTCCGCCATCCCCCGGGAGTTGGAGGACGCCGCCGCGATCGACGGCGCGGGCCGGCTCGGCTTCCTCTGGCGCATCGCGCTGCCGCTGTCGCGGCCCGCGATCGTCACCGTCGGCGTCCTCGCGTTCGTGGCCAGTTGGAACGCGTTCCTGCTGCCGCTGCTCGTCCTCGGCGACGTCAGCCTGCACACCCTCCCGCTGGGAGTGCAGAACTTCTCGAGCCAGTTCTCCACCGACACGGCCGGCGTCCTCGCCTTCACGTCGCTGGCGATGCTGCCGGCGCTGTTCTTCTTCACGCTCGCCGAGAAGCAGATCGTCGGTGGCCTGCAGGGCGCGGTCAAGGGCTGAGCGGCAGCGGTACAAGCACAACCAGAGGAAAGGCACAGCATGACTGAGGTCCACGCGGTGGTGGACGGGCCGGTACCGGCCCAGGCTGCTCCCGACCACGACCGGCCCGACGGGCACGCCGGCGAGGCGCGCATCCGTGAGCTGCTCGGCCGGATGACGATCGAGGAGAAGATCGCCCAGCTCGTCGGCTTCTGGGAGAAGGAGGACGGGGAGGCGGTCGCACCCCTGCAGGGCGAGTTCGGCGACGCCGTCAAGCTCGAGGACTTCGCCCGGCACGGACTGGGCCATCTCACCCGGGCCTACGGCACCCGCCCGGTCGACGCCGCGGACCGCGCGGCCTGGCTGTGGAAGTTCCAGCGGGAATTGGTGACGGGCACCAGACTGGGGATCCCGGCGATCGTCCACGAGGAGTGCCTGACCGGGCTCTCGGCCTGGAAGGCGGCGACCTTTCCCACCCCGCTGAGCTGGGGCGCGGCCTTCGATCCCGAGCTCGTCACCGAGATGGCCGTGGCGATCGGGGCCTCGATGCGGGCGCTGGGCATCCACCAGGGACTCGCCCCGGTGCTCGACGTCATCCGGGACCCGCGCTGGGGCCGGGTCGACGAGTGCATCGCCGAGGACCCCTACCTGGTCGGCACCATCGGCACGTCGTACGTGCGGGGCCTCCAGTCGCAGGGCGTGCACGCCACGCTGAAGCACTTCGCCGGCTATTCCGCGTCGCGCGCCGGACGCAACTTCGCCCCGGTGCACGCCGGCCCCCGGGAGCTCGCCGACGTGCTGTTCCTCCCGTTCGAGATGGCGGTTCTCGACGGGAACGCCCGCAGCATCATGCACTCCTACACCGAGATCGACGGCGTTCCCGTCGCGGCCGATCCGACGATGCTCACCGGCGTGCTGCGGGACGCCTGGGGCTTCGACGGCACGGTCGTGTCCGACTACTACGGCGTGGCCTTCCTGAACCTGCTGCACCACGTCGCGGCCGACCACGCGGAGGCGGCCGCGCAGGCGCTGGCCGCCGGTGTCGACGTCGAACTCCCGACGGGCGACGCCTATCTGTCCCTGGGGGAGCGGGTGCGGGCCGGCGAGCTCGACGAGGCGCTCATCGACCGGGCGGTCCTGCGGGTCCTGCGCGAGAAGCAGGAACTCGGGCTGCTCGACGCCACGTTCACCGACGAGGCGCCCCGGGCGGTCGACCTCGACTCACCGGAGCACCGGTCGATCGCCCGCCGCCTCGCCGAGGAGTCGGTCGTCCTGGTCGCCAACCAGGGTGTCCTACCGCTGCCCGCCGGCCGGCGCGTGGCGGTCATCGGTCCGAACGCGGACCGGCAGGCCGCGCTCTTCGGGTGCTACTCCTTCCTCAACCACGTCCTCGTCCAGCATCCCGGCGTGGAGACCGGCATCGAGGTCTCGACCGCCCTCGACGCGATGCGCGTCGAGTTCGGCGCCGACCTCGTCACCTGGGCGAGTGGCTGCGACGTGGACACCGACGACCGCTCCGGTTTCGCGGAGGCCGTGGCCACGGCATCCGCCGCGGAGGTCGCCGTCCTGGTCGTCGGGGATCACGCCGGCCTCTTCGGGCGCGGCACGGTCGGCGAGGGCTGCGACCGGGAGGACCTGGAGCTGCCCGGAGTCCAGCGCGAGCTCGTGGAGGCCGTGCTGACCACCGGCACGCCGGTCGTCCTCGTGCTGCTCACCGGGCGCCCGTACGCGGTCGGCTGGGCACTGTCGCGCTGCGCGGCGGTGGTGCAGGCGTTCTTCCCCGGTGAGGAGGGGGCCGGAGCGATCGCGGGCGTGCTCTCCGGGCGGGTCAACCCGTCGGGCCGGCTGCCGGTGAGCCTGCCCCGTTCGGCGGGGGCGCAGCCGTACTCCTACCTGCACCCCACGCTCGGCGAGGGCAGCGAGGTGACAAACCTGCCGGCGACCCCCGCGGCGGCGTTCGGTCACGGACTGTCCTACACGACGTTCGCGTACGACGGGCTCAGTGCCCCGGCGACGGCGCCGACCGACGGCGCGCTGCACGTGACCGTGCGCGTGACCAACACCGGCGCGGTGGCCGGCGACGACGTGGTCCAGCTCTACGGCCGCGACCTGGTGGCCTCGGTGACCCGGCCGGTGGCGCAGCTGCTCGGCTACCGGCGCGTCCACCTGGGCCCGGGCCAGTCGGTCACCGTCGAGCTGACGGTCCCCACCACCCGCCTGGCTTTCTCCGACCGCACGCTCACCCGGGTCGTGGAGCCCGGCGAGGTCGAACTCTGGATCGGCACGAGCGCGCGGCGGGACACGCAGGCCCTGACCACCCTGGTCGGTGACACCGTGGCGGTCACCACCGACTCTCCGCGCTGGACGACCACCGAGATCAGGTGAGACCGGTCCGCCGGGCGTCCACGCGGACGCCCGGCGGACCGGCACACCCTCAGTGCAGGGGACGTCCTCGGGCGTCCGGGACCCCGGACTTGCGGAAGAAGTAGGCGTTGACCTGTTCCCGCCACTCCTCCGCGGAGCGCAGCTGTTCGTCGAGGCGTTCGCGCACCCGGTCGTACACCGCCGGGTCGAGCCGTGCAGCGCGGGCGCGGAACGCCTCCGGCGGCAACCAGGCGGCGTGCACGTCGTCCGGCTGGGCGGTGACCGGGAGGCTCACGCGGTGAACTCGTTCCGGATCATGGCGACCATCGGGTCGCTGCCAGCGGGTCCGCCGCACCCCGTCCTACGTCGACGGGTCGCCTTCGCCCGCCGGGCGGCCGCGCCCGCGCACTTCGGGATCGGCCTGCGGGACCGGGTCTGTCCACCGAGCACCGGGTTCGCCGCCTACCACCAGTACGGCGCCGCCACCGGCCGGCCGGCGCCCGTGGACCGGGAGATCCACGGCTACCCGTTCAACCAGCACGAGGGCGGTGAGGCCGTGCAGGTGCGGCGACAGCTGCGCTGGCTGGCCCGGGTGCTCGGCGCGCCGGCCGGTGCCGGACGGCCGGTTGACGACAGGGCCGGGCGGTCCTAGCGTGCCGGGAGATCGCGGCACTGTTCCGGAAACTCTCGGCCCGCTCCGGCCGGCTGACCCGCGCACCCCGACGAGCTGAGAGGCGGCCGTGTACACCGACCTGCCCGAGGCGGAGCTGCGCGCCCACCGCAGCGACCTGCGCGAGCCGCCGGATTTCGACGCGTTCTGGGCCGACACCCTCGCCGACGCCCGGTCCTGCGGCGACCCGGTCGAGGTGACCGCGGTGGCCACCCCGCTGGCCGCGCTGGACGTCTTCGACGTCACCTTCCCGGGCTTCGCCGGGCAGCAGGTGAAGGCGTGGCTGCGGGTGCCCCGGGACGCGCCCGGGCCGCTGCCGACGATCGTGCAGTACGTCGGCTACGGAGGCGGACGCGGCCACCCGTTGGAGAACCTGCTCTGGGCCGCCGCCGGCTTCGCGCACCTCCAGATGGACACGCGGGGACAGGGTTCCGGCTGGAGCCGGGGCGACACCCCGGACATCGCCGGGGCCGGCCCGCAGGCCCCCGGGATGACCACCCGCGGCGTCGAGGACCCCCGCCGGTACTACTACCGCCGCTTCCTCACCGACGCCGTGCGGGCCGTCGACGCGGCGCGCCGCCTGCCGGCCGTCGACGCCGCCCGGGTCGCCGTGCTCGGTCACAGCCAGGGCGGCGGGGCCGCGCTCGCGGCCGCCGCCCTGGTGCCGGACCTGCGCGCGGCGGTCGCGTACGTGCCGTTCCTCTGCGACATGCCGCGCGCCGTGACGATCACCGACGCCGCGCCCTACCGGGAGATCCGGGACTACCTGGCCGTGCACCGGGACCGGGAGAAGCAGGTGCTGCGCACCCTCGGCTACGTCGACGGGGTCGCCTTCGCCCGCCGGGCCACCGTGCCGGCGCGGTTCTCCGTGGCGCTGATGGACGAGATCGTGCCCCCGTCCACGGTCTTCGCCGCGGTCAACGCCTACCGGGGACCGGCCGAGCTGGCCGTGTGGCGGTACAACGGCCACGAGGCGGGCGGGATCGACGACGACGCCGCGGCCCTCGACTTCCTGCGTACCGCCCTCGCCGGCTGAGCGCCCGGAAGTTCCGGACTCGCTGCGGCGGTTCGTGACCTTCGCATCCGCCGCCCGGATCGTCATCCGCGGGTCGCGACCGCCGCTGATCGTCCGTGAGCAGCGGTGATGCCTTCGGGTCGAGGTCCCAGATGACCGCGGGGTCACCGCAACATTTCCGGAAGTTGTTGACAGTGTGACGACGTGCGGTCGATGCTTTCGCCATCGAAATCCATCCATCCCTGCCGCTGCGGACCGCCCGCCACCTGCCCCGCCGCCGGCCGTCGAGAGAGGAAGCACGCACATGACCGACGCCCCCGCCCGCGCGAGGACACCCCGACGCGGACGCCTCCGAATGCTCATCGGCGGCGCCTGCGCCGCCGTCCTGGTCACCGCCGGCGCCACGGCCCTGCTGTCGAGCCCCGCGCAGGCCGAGACCGTGACGTCGAACTCGACCGGGACGAACAACGGCTACTTCTACTCCTTCTGGAAGGACAGCGGCAACGTCTCCATGAACATGGGTAGCGGCGGCCAGTACAGCACCCAGTGGAGCAACGTCAACAACTTCGTCGCCGGCAAGGGCTGGAACCCCGGCGCACGCCGGACGGTGACCTACTCCGGCACTTTCAACCCGTCCGGCAACGCCTACCTGACCCTCTACGGGTGGACGAGGAACCCGCTCGTCGAGTACTACATCGTCGACAGCTGGGGCACCTACCGGCCCCCGGGTGGCCAGGGGTTCATGGGCACGGTCACCAGCGACGGCGGCACGTACGACATCTACCGGACCCAGCGGGTCAACGCGCCCTCCATCGAGGGCACCCGGACCTTCTACCAGTACTGGAGCGTGCGGCAGTCCAAGCGGGTGGGCGGCACCATCTCCGCCGGCAACCACTTCGACGCGTGGGCCCGGTACGGCATGAACCTGGGCAGCCACGACTACCAGATCCTGGCCACCGAGGGCTACCAGAGCAGCGGCAGCTCCAACATCACGGTGGGCGGCGCCGCCCCCGGCCCGACCACCCCGCCGCCCGGCGGTGGCGGCTGCTCGGTCAGCGTCAGCCGCGCCGACGAGTGGAGCGACCGGTTCAACGTGAACCTCTCGGTCAGCGGCAGCAGCAACTGGGTCGTCACCATCCGGACCAACGGCGGTCAGACCCTGCAGAACAGCTGGAACGCCTCGATCAGCGGCACCAGCGGCACCCTCACGGCCCGGCCCAACGGCAACGGCAACAACTTCGGCATCACGCTCTACAAGAACGGCAACAACACGACGCCCACCGCGAGCTGCGCGACCGGCTGACCCGATGCGGGGGTGGGGTGCCGGCGGTGGGCCGGCACCCCACCCGCCACCTGACCAGGGCCGGCCGGGCGACCATGGCCGGTCGTTTGCCAGGAGGGCGGACGGGTAGGCCCCGCCATGGCAGCCGCGCCGGTCACGCACCGCACCGTCGACGTGGACGGCATTGCGACGTTCTACCGGGAGGCCGGCGCGGCCGACGCCCCGGTCGTGCTCCTGCCGCACGGCTACCCGTCGTCGTCCTTCCAGTTCCGCCACCTGCTGCCGGCGCTCGGCGACCGGTGGCGGCTCCTCGCCCCCGACCTGCCCGGATTCGGCTACACGCGAGCGGACGAGGGACGGTTCGCCTACACCTTCGACGCGTACGCCGGCTTCCTGCGCCGGTTCACCGAGGTCCTCGGCCTGCGGCGGTACGCCATCTACCTCCAGGACTACGGCTCCCAGTTCGGTTTGCGCCTGGCCCTGGGCGCGCCGGAGCGGGTCGCGGCCCTCGTCATCCAGAACGGCGACATCTATCCCGACCAGCACGGACCGAAGTACGCGCCGCTCAGGAAGATGTGGGCCGAGCCGTATCCGCAGGCCCTGGCGACGGTGGCACCCACCGTCTCGGAACGGGGATTCCGCGACGAGTTCGTCGGTGACCTGCCGGAGGAGATCGCCGGCCGGGTCAGCCCGGACCTGTGGGTCCTGTCCTGGGCGCAGGTGGGCCGACCGCCCGGCCCGCAGCACCTCGCCCGCCTGCTCGCCGACCAGCGCACCACTGTCGACTGGTTCCCCCGCCAGCAGGCGTACCTGCGTCGGCACCGGCCGCCCACGCTCATCGTCTGGGGGCCGCACGACGGCTACATGCCCGCCGGCGCGGCGCGGGCGTACCTCCGGGACCTCCCCGACGCGGAGCTGCACCTGCTCGACGGGGGCCACTGGCTGCTGGAGACCCACCTCGACGAGGTGGTGGCGCTGATGCGCGACTTCCTGGGGCGTGTGCACCGCTAGCGCCCTGCCGCCTCCGGTGCCCGGCCCGGCCCGGGGGATAGGGTGCGGCGGTGGAGGAACCGAGTTCCCTGTTCCGGCGGGCCGCCGAGCACGCCGCAGACTACCGGCGGTCGTTGCCGGATCGGCCGGTCGGCGTGCCGGCCGACCACGCCGCGTTGACCGACGCGTTCTCCGGCCCGCTGCCCGCCGCTCCCTGCCCGCCCGAGCGGGTGCTCGCCGAACTGGTCGCCGCGGCCGAGCCCGGCCTGGTCGCCAGCGCCGGCCCCCGGTACTTCGGGTTCGTGGTCGGCGGCGCGTTGCCGGCGGCGACCGCGGCCGACATCCTCGCCGCCGGGTGGGACCAGCTCGCGTTCAACGCGGTCACGTCGCCGGCCGCCGTCGCCGCCGAGACGGCCGCCGGCGGCTGGCTGAAGGAGCTGCTGGGGATCCCGGCAGCGTCGTCGGTCGGGTTCGTCACCGGCGCCCAGGCGGCGAACACCGCCGGGCTCGCCGCCGCCCGGCACCAGGTGCTCGCCGACGTGGGCTGGGACGCGGAACGGCGGGGGCTGCTGGGGGCGCCGCCGATCCGGGTGATCGCGGGGGACGAGCGGCACGGCACCATCGACCGGTCACTGCGCCTGCTCGGCCTCGGGACGGACGTGGTGGAGCCGGTGGCCACCGGCGCGAACGGCGCCGTCGACCTCGAATCGCTGCGGGCCGTGCTGCGAGCCGACGGCCCGGGCCCCACCATCGTGTGCCTGCAGGCCGGCAACGTGAACACCGGCGCCTGCGACGAGCTGCGCGAGGCGTGCGAGCTGGTCCACCGGCACGGCGGGTGGGCGCATGTGGACGGCGCGTTCGGACTGTGGGCCGCGGCGAGCCCGACCACCCGGCATCTCGTGGACGGGCTGGAGCTGGCCGACTCGTGGGCCTGCGACGGCCACAAGTGGCTGAACCTCCCGTACGACTCGGCCTTCGCGTTCTGCGCCCGTCCGGACGTGCACGCGGCGGCCATGTCGTACGCCGCCGCGTACCTGGTGGGTTCCGGCGGCGCGCCGGCGGGCGCGGATCTCACCGCCGAGTCCTCGCGCCGGGCGCGGGGGTTCGCCGTCTGGGCGGGCCTGCGGGAACTCGGCCGTGACGGCGTCGCCGCGCTGGTGGACCGCTGCTGCGCGCTGGCCCGCCGGTTCGCCGAGGGGCTGACCGCGGCCGGATTCGAGGTGGCGAACGAGGTGGTCCTCAACCAGGTGCTGGTCGGCTTCGGCGACGACGCGCGCACCGACCGCGTGGTGGCCGCCGTGCAGGCGGACGGCACCTGCTGGGCGGGCGGCACGACGTGGCGGGGGCGGCGCCTCATGCGCCTGTCGGTGTCGAACGCCGCCACGACCGAGGCGGACGTGGACCGCTCGATCGCCGCGATCGTCCGCCTCGCCGCCTGACACCGATGTCGGCCGCACCGGTCACCGGTCAGGTCCTGCCGGTGGCCGGCCCCGGCGCGTGGATCGGCGGGTCGGCCTGCGCGGCGCAGCCGCCCGAGCATGCCGGCGAGGTCCTGGACGAACAGCTCGTGGCGGAAGTAGTGGCCTCCGGGGACCCCCCGCCATTCGTGCGGGATGCCGGCCTGCCCGAGGGCCGCCCGGAACTCGCGCTGGCCGGCCAGGAAGATCCGCTTGTTGCGATAGCTGCCGATGCACTGGACCGGGTTGTCGGCGCTGACCCGTGCCTCGTCCGGATCGCGTCGGTGGCGAAGCGGTAGTACTGCAGGCGGCCGCCGTTCTCGTTGCGGTCCACGATGCGCAGGCCGTAGCCGTCGCCGGCCGCGCTGGCCATGGACGGCCCGGTGAGGGTGCCGGCGAGGGCCCCGGCCGCGGCGACACCCGCGGTGCCGGTCAGGAGACGCCGACGGCTGACCGGTCGACCGCCGTTGCGGGCCTTGTGCATGGTTCCTCCAAGCGTCGGGGTGGGTTCACAGGGTGGTCTCACCGGCGAAACCACCCTCTGAGGGAGGACCTGAGCGCTAGTACCAGTACGTGTTGAGCGCCGTCACGGCGGCGGCGGGTCCGCCGAGGTCGTACCGGTCGACCGCCACGTAGTTCGGCTTCTTCCGGGCGGCCGGCTGGCAGAACCGGCCCGCCCGGTTGAGCACGCCGGCGTTGTCGGCCGCGGCGGTCACCGGCACCGGGGCGTCCCGGAAGTGGTTCATCACGAACAGCGGCCGGAACGCCGACTCGCCGCCGTCGGTCAGCGGCCGGTCCGGCCACCGGCTCACGCACGTCCAGTCGCTGGCGCCGACGCCCCGGCCCATGGACCAGTAGTTCTCCACCGTCCACTCGCGCTGGTAGAGCACCCCGAAGGTGTCCCGGGTGAGCCCGCCGGCCTGGTCGTCCTCGCGGCGGCGGTCCGTGAAGATCAGCAGTCGCCGGTCGCGTTCGCGCAGCTCGCGCAGGCGGGGCCAGCCGGTGGCCGGCACCCCGTCGAGGTCCGGCCGGTATAACAGGTCGGTCAGGCCCTGGACGCGGGCCAGCTCGGCGCGGAGCACCGGCGCGCTGACGTAGTCCTCCAGGAAGACGGTGACGAACTCGCGCGGGTTGCCCCGCAGGAAGTCCACGATCCGTTGCAGGTCGACCCACAGCGCCACCGGCCGGAACACCAGGAAGCAGCTGTTGTGGCACAGGATGGCGCCGTCGCGGGTCTGGTGGATGTCCAGCTGGAATCCGCGTACGCCGCCGGCGAGCTGCCGTTCGACACCCCGCACCTGGTTGGGGAGCAGGTCGAGCACGGGCGGGGCGAAGCCGCCGTCGACGCCGTTGGCGTAGGCGTTGTGCGCGGTCAGGAAGGTCACCTGGTCGAGGCGGCGCTCGTCCTCGGCCGGCAGCGGGCGGGTCACCGGCTCGACGGGGGTGAGATACCAGGTCGCTCCGGCCGGCTCCAGGCTCAGCTCCGCCCGCCCGGGTACGGCGGTGAGGACGCGGCCGGCGCCGGGCTCGGCGAGCGTGAACCGCTCGGGTCCGGCGGCGGTGACGACCCACCGGGCCGCCGGGTCGGCGCAGCCCACAGCCACCACCGCGCCGTCCCGGCGGCCCAGGCACCACCCGGGCGTGACCGTGTTCTCCAGCAGGTGCCCGTCGCCGCCGGTGCGCAGCCGCCACTGCTGCCGGTCCTCGTCGCCGCGCGGGGACCGCTGGAGGATTACGCCGTCGCGCTCCGCCGCGTTCAGGCCGGTGCGGACACTCTGCAGGTAGTACGTCCCGTCGGGCGCGGCGGCGTCGTCCGCCCGGGCGGGCGCACCCGTGGCGATCAGGCCGGCCACGACCACCAGGACCACGCCCCGTTCGCGACGTCCGACCACCGCAGCCTCCCGCAGCCCGCTGCGCCGACCGCCGACCGATCGGCTCGCGTCTATGCTAAGCGCGGCTTGTGAACGGATGTCGATCCCCTGTGGAGCGAGGACGGCTGGCATGACGGGACCCCGCCTGCACTCCCGCTACCCCTCGGTCGCGCCCCGGCTGCCGTTCCTGCCGCTGGGCACGGGCCCGAGCCCGGTCCGCCGGATCGAGCCGCACGAGCTGTGGATCAAGGACGACAGCCGGTACGGCGACCGGTACGGCGGCAACAAGGTCCGCAAACTCGAGTGGAGCCTGGCGGACCTGTTACGACGACGGTGCGGTGTCGTGGTGACCGGTGGTGGCACCGGAAGTCACCACGCCGTGGCGGTGGCCCGCTACGCCGCGGACACCGGGATCCAGGCCCACGTTGTCGCGGTCGAGCAGCCGTACGACGCGCACGTGGGGGAGCAGCTGGCCGCCGTCCGCGCGGCCGGCGCCACGATGCACCGGGTGGACACGGTGGCCGGGGCGTACGCGACGGCGGGCCGGCTGCTCGTCGGCGCGGCCCTGCGCGGGCGACGTCCCGGCCTGCTGCCGGTCGGCGGGTCCAACACGCACGGCTGCCTGGGTTTCGTCGAGGCCGCCCTCGAACTCGCCGAGCAGGTCTCCGCCGGGGAGCTGCCCCCGCCCCGGCGGGTGGTCGTTGCGGTCGGCTCGGGTGGCACGGCCGCCGGGCTGATCCTCGGCCTGGCCCTCGCCGGGCTCGACAGCGAGGTGGTGGGCATCCTCGTCAACGACCGGACCCGCGTGGGTCCGGCCCAGGTCCGCCGCCTGGCCGGGGCGACCGCGCGACTGCTGCGCCGGCACGGCGCGCCGGTGCCCGACCCGGTGCCCCTCGCGCCGTTCGACCTGCGCCGCGAGTGGCTCGGGCCCGGGTACGGGAAACCGTCCGGGGCGAGTGTCGAGGCCGCGGGATGGCTCCGTGAACATGCCGGCCTGGTCGCCGACCCGGTCTACACGGCCAAGGCGGCAGCGGCGATCCGTGACCTGCGCGAGGAACGGGACGCTTCCGGACCCACGCTCTACTGGCACACCGCGCCCGGCGCCATCGCTGGCGGTAACCGCTGACCGGCGCGGCGCCCCGCAGCCCGGGACCGGCGGGTGCCGGGCCGCCGTCAGCGTGGTGACCGGTCAGCTGTCCTGGCCGGCGGGGATGAGCCGGTCGGGCGCGGGCGGAACGTCGTGGCGACCGGCGTCCAGGTCGGTGAGGTCGCCGGCCGCGTTGATGAGGCCGATGTGCGACAGCGCCTGAGGAAAGTTGCCCAGGGCCTCCCCGCTGTACGGGTCGATCTCCTCGGAGAACAGGCCCAGGTCGTTGGTCCGGGCGGCGAGCCGCTCGAAGAGCCGCCCGGCCCGCTCGCGCTCGCCGGCCAGCGCCAGGCAGCTGACCAGCCAGAAGGAGCAGATGAGGAAGCCGGCCGGGTCGCCGTCCCAGCGGCGCAGCAGGCCGTCGTGGGACAGCCTCCCCTCGATGGCGCGGATGGTCGAGCGCATCCTCGGATCGTCGGCGGGAAGGAAGCCGACGAGCGGCATGAGCAGCACCGAGGCATCCAGCTCCTCGGCGTCGAAGGCCGCCGTGAAGGCCGTCAGCCGCTCGCTCCAGCCCTGGGTCAACACGGCTCGTCGCACCGCGTCCCGGGCGGCCGCCCACCTGGCCACGTCCGCCGCGGAGCCCAGGTGGGACCCGAAACGGACGGCGCGGTCCAACGCCGTCCAGCATGCACCTTGGAGGACACGTAGTGGCGTTCGGCGTCCCGCGCCTCCCACATCCCGGCGTCGGGCAGGTGCCAGTCCCGCGCGGCCCGCTCCGTCATCGCGCGCAGCAGTTGGCGGAGGTCCGGTGGCATCGGGTGGAGGTACTCCCGCATCAGCCAGGCGGCGCTGAGCGGTTCACCGTGCACGTCGTTCTGCCGTTGCCGCCACGCGTCGTTGCCCACCAGCACCGGACGGCTGCCGGCGAACCCGGCCAGGTGGTCGAGGTGGTGTTCGGTGAGGTCCCGTTCCCCCTCCACCCCGTACATGATCGGCACGATGCCCTCGTTCATGCCCATCGACCGGGTCAACCAGCCGACGTGCAGGTTGAGCTCGTCGGTGCAGGTCACGCGCCAGAGCGCCTCCAACGTGAAGCTGAAGTCACGCACCCAGGCGTAGCGGTAGTCGTAGTTGCGTTCGCCGCCCAGCTCCTCGGGCAGCGACATCGTCGGTGCGGCCACCACCGCGCCACTGGGCCGGTAGGTCAGGCCCTGCATCACCAGCGTGCTGCGTCGCACCTGCTCCGGGTAGCGCCCGCGGTAGTCGTGCTGGCCCATCCAGGAGCGCCAGCCCGCGACGGCGTCGTCGATCACCTGCTGGGCGTCGAGCACCGCGGGCGGGTTGGCGTCGTAGGCCGGCGCGTACCCCAGGGTGAAGTGACAGGTCTCGCCGGCCCGCACCGTGAACGACCCGGACGCCTCCCCGACCTCGCACGTCAGGGGGACGGTCGACCGCAGGTCCAGCCGGGCCGAGGCGGCACTCACGACCAGCGCGCCGTCCTGCCGCTTCAGCAGGGGGACCATCCGGCCGTACTCGAAGCGTGGCCGGTAGCGCAGGCGCAGCGGAACCTCGCCGGAGAGCCCCCGCACCACCCGGGCCAGCAGCCTCGGGGAGTGCAGGCCGACGTCGTGGCCCCGCGCTCCCGGTTCGAGGGCCAGCGCGTCGATCAGGGCCACGCTGCCGGTCGCGGTGGTGAAGACGGTACGAAGCACGAGCGTATCGGTCAGATAGGCACGGCTCGTGCTGAAGCTACCTCGGGACGGATCACCCAGTGGCCGGCGTCGTCGAGCAGGCGGGCGAACACCGACGGAGCGTCGAACCGCGCGGGGCACCACCAGTTCACCGATCCGGCGCTGTCCACCAGCACCGCGCTACGGCCATCGGCCAGGAACCCGTGGTCCGCGATCCGTCCGCACCCCATGCGACGGACTACCCGAGCGGCCCACGGGTACGCCGGGCACGACTTCAGTCGGCGCGCAGGCTCACCAGTGTCCCGGTCAGCTGAGGGCGAGTCCGAGTCCCGCCGCGCCGGCCGGTGGGACGGCGCTCGTCGCGGCACCGAATGACGCCAGGTTGGCACCGGCGTGAGCCATCATGGCTTGCGCGTGTGCCATACCTGTGCCAGACTGGCACCATGGACTTGACCTCGTATGTGAACAACCTCGGACGGGAGTTCGCCACGCTCGCCGAAGCCGGCGGCGAGGAGGCGCGTGCGCTGGTCGAGCGCCTGACCGGGCCGCTCGAGTCGGCGATCCGGATGACGCTGCTGGACGCGCTGTCGACCGCTGCCGACGAGATCACCCGGGACCTGGCTCCCGGTTCGGTGGAGCTGCGCCTCCGGGGACGCGATCCGCAGTTCGTCGTGACCGCACCACCCGCCGAGCCGATCGGGCCGGCGCGCGAGGATGCTGCCGAGGCGGCCGGCGCGCCCGCCAGTGAGCTGCTCGTCGCCGAGGACGGCCCCTCCGCACGGATCAACGTACGCCTGCCCGAGCAGCTCAAGGCCGCGGTCGAGGAGGCCGCGGCCAAGGAAGGGCGTTCGGTCAACGCCTGGCTGGTCCGGGCGGCCGCCGCCGGCCTGCAGCGCTCCGACCGCGATCAGCGCCCGGCGCTACCCGGCGGCGGAAAGCGCGCCAAGCAGCACTTCACCGGCTGGGTGCGCTAGCCGCACCGCACGCTCACCTGACACCACGTCCCCGACCTCCGGGGACGGCTCACCTACCCATGATGCGGGGACCACCATGCCCAAATTCGAGACTCCCGAACCGATTTCCGTCACGCTCGAACTCGGCGTCGGCGACCTGCGGATCGCCGCGAGCGACCGGACCGACACCGTCGTCGAGATCCGCCCGAGCGACGAGACCGACGAGTCCGACGTGAAGGCCGCTCAGCAGGTCCGCGTCGACTACACCAACGGCACGCTCCGGATCACCGGTCCGAAGGCCCGTGCCTTCGACTTCTCCCGCAAGACCAGGTCGGTCGACGTGTCGATCGAACTGCCCAGCGGTTCCCAGGTGTCCGCCGAGATGCAGGTCGGCGACTACCGCTGCGCGGGCCGGCTCGGGCAGTGCCGCCTCAAGACCTCCGTCGGCAAGATCTGGCTCGAGCAGACCGGCCCGCTGCACGTGAGCACGTCGGCCGGCCACGTCACCGCCGACACCATCGCGGGCAACGCCGAGATCTCCACCGGCTCCGGCAAGGTCCGCGTCGGCCAGATCCAGGGCACCGCGGTGGTCAAGAACTCCAACGGAGACACCACGGTGGACGCGGTCGCCGGCGACGTGCGGGTGCGCGCGGCCAACGGCGACATCCACATCCACCGGGCCGGCGCGGGCGTCGACGCGAAGACCTCCAACGGCAGCATCCGCCTCGGCGAGGTGGTCCGTGGCGCGGTCGTCCTCGGCACCGCCCTGGGCGACCTGGACGTCGGCATCGCCGCCGGCACCGCCGCCTGGCTGGAGGTGAACACCGGATTCGGGCAGGTGCGCAACCAGCTGGACGACACCACCGGACCCGACCACGCCGACGAGACCGTCGAGGTACGCGGCCGCACCTCCTGCGGCGACATCATCATCCACCGCTCCTGATCCGCATCCGGCCCCCGGGAAAGGGAAACCATGACCAGCACGCAACCCCCGCCGGCGATCGTCGCGACCGGGCTACGGAGATCGTTCGGTGACCACGTCGTGCTTGACGGTCTCGATCTGCACGTGCCACGGGGCACGGTCTTCTCGCTGCTCGGCGCCAACGGCGCCGGGAAGACCACCACCGTCAAGATCCTCTCCACCCTGCTCCGTGCCGACGCCGGCGACGCCCGGGTCGCCGGGCACGACCTCGCCCGCGAACCGGACGCGGTGCGCGCCGCCATCGGGGTCACCGGTCAGTTCTCCGCGGTGGACAAGCTGCTCACCGGCGAGGAGAACCTGCGGCTCATGGCGGATCTGCACCAGCTCACCCGGCGTGACGGCCGGCGGCGCGCGGCCCAGCTGCTGGAGCAGTTCGACCTGACCGAGGCGGCCGGCAAGCCGGCGGCCACCTACTCCGGGGGCATGCTGCGGCGGCTCGACCTGGCGATGACCCTGGTCGGCAGCCCGCAAGTGATCTTCCTCGACGAGCCGACCACCGGGCTCGACCCGCGCAGCCGCCGGGCCATGTGGCAGATCGTCCGGGACCTGGTGGCCGGCGGCGTCACCATCTTCCTGACCACCCAGTACCTGGAGGAGGCCGACGAGCTGGCCGACCGCATCGCGGTCCTCGACCGCGGCCGGGTGGTCGCCGAGGGAACCGCGGAGGAGTTGAAGCGGCGCATCCCCGGTGGGCACGTCCGCCTGCGGTTCGCCGACCCGCAGTGCCTCGACGCGGCCATGCGCGTCCTGAACCAGGCCTCCCGCGACAACGACGCGCTCGCCCTGCGGGTGCCCAGCGACGGCAGCCTGCGCTCGCTGCGGACCCTGATCGGCCGGCTCGACGACCAGGCCATCGAGGTCGACGAGCTGTCCGTGCACACCCCCGACCTCGACGACGTCTTCCTCGCCCTCACCGGCGACTCCGCCAACGAGAAGGTGACCACGCGATGACGACCACCGCCGCCCTCACCGGCCCGCGTCCGGCCGACCTCCGCTTCCACCCGCTGCGCGACTCGGCGACGATGCTGCGCCGCAACCTCAAGCGCATGCTGCGGTATCCGTCGATGACCGTGATGCTCGTCGGCATGCCCGTCGTCTTCCTGCTGCTGTTCGTCTACGTGCTCGGCGGCACGCTGGGCGCCGGGCTCGGCGGAACGGTGCCCGGCGGCGCGGCCGGCGGTCGAGCGGCGTACGCCAACTACGTCGCGCCCGCGATCATCCTCATGACCGTGGCGGCCACGGTCCAGGGAACCGCGATCTCGATCGCCATGGACATGACCGAAGGCATCATCACCCGGTTCCGCACCATGCACATCGCCCGCGTCTCGGTGCTGACCGGGCACGTCCTGGGCAGCGTCATCCAGACGGTGTTCAGCCTGGCCATCGTGATCGGCGTGGCGGTGCTGGTCGGCTTCCGTCCCACCGCCGGGCTCGGCGGGTGGCTGGCCACCGCCGGTTTCCTGCTGGCGGTGACCTTCGCGCTCGTGTGGCTGTCCGTCGCGCTCGGCCAGGTGAGCAAGAGCGTCGAGACCGCGAGCAACCTGCCCATGCCCCTGGTCCTGCTGCCCTTCCTCGGCAGCGGGTTCGTCCCCACCGACTCCATGCCGGCCGGTCTGCGCTGGTTCGCCGAGTACCAGCCGTTCACGCCGATCATCGAGACCCTGCGTGGCCTGCTCATGGACGAGCCGATCGGCAACCACGCGTGGATCGCGCTCGCCTGGTGCGCCGTGATCGCGCTGGGCGGATACCTCTGGTCGAAGCGCCTGTTCAACCGCGAGTCCTGACTCCCGTTCGGCGGGCATCGAGGACCGCGCAGCCCGGGCGCCGCCGGCGAGCAGCCGACGGCGCCCGGTCCGTGCGGGTCAGTCGTTGTCGTGCGGCGGGGAAGGGTCGCCCTTCCCTGAGTCCCTGACGAACACGATCCCGTCGGTGCTGGCCACGTGGGCCGGGTCGAGCGGGGCGTAGCCGAACCAGGGGGACACCCGGGCCGCAGGCGTCAGCTCGGCCAGGACGGCGGCCAGGCGGCGGGCGTCGACGAGGTGACGGTCCTCCGGCAGCGCGTACAGCAGCCCCTCGACGGTGTCCGGGGGAGGGGTGTCGACTCCCTGGTGGCGGATGGTGCCGAGGGCCGTGGCGAGGAACGCGTACCGGTCGCCCAGGTGGGCGTCCACGATCGCGCCGGCGCTCCACCAGTCCACCGGCCGGCCGCCCATCCGCATCGTGCTCCTGGTCCGTTGGAGATGGCCGTTGTGGGCGTTCACCAGCGTCGGCCCGCGTTCGGCGAGGGCGAGCAGGTTGGCGGCCATCATGGAGTCCCGCACGCCGAGCAGCCACGCCATGCGGCTCGGTGACGTGTCCGCCATCCAGTGGTGGTAACGCAGCAGCCCGGTGGCGGTACGCGCGTACAGGCGGGCCCGGTCCCAGTCCTCCCGCCGGGAGGTCGCGACCAGGTGTGGTGTCTGCGCGTCGAGCAGGGCCACCAGGTCGTCGGCGAGCAGCCGTAGCCGCGTGGCCTCGGGCGTCCGCCCCACGGACCGGGACGGGTCCATCATGGCGGCGGGGTTCGTCCAGACGTCGTCGGCGCCGAGCAGCCGGTCGAGCGTGGCGGCGTCGCAGGGGAGCAGGTCAGGGTCGACCCAGGCGGTGAGGTAGGCGTGGAGTGCCGCGAGGGCCTGCCGGGGGCTCGCGGCGCCGGTGATCTCCAGCGGCCCGTCGAAACCGGCGAAGCGGACCTGCTGGGCCGCGGGCCGACCGTCGTTGTACGCCCGCATCCACCGCACCAGCTCACGGTTGGCCGGGAAGGCGCCCCACCCGTGGCTGAAGCCGCGCTCCATGACCTCGTCGAGGGTGCCGGCGCCCGAGGTGACGTGGTCGTCCACGAGCAGGCCCATCAGGCAGTCGCTCTCGATCGCGATCGTCCGGTAGCCCTCCTGCTCGACGAGCTGCCGGAACAGGTCGTTGCGCAGGTCGAGCAGGGCGTCCTCGCCGTGGGTGGGCTCGCCGAGCGCGAGCAGCCGCGGCCGGGCCGGGAGCAGGCGCATGGCGGCAGCGGCGTCAACGGGATGGGCGGTGTCTCTGATACCAGCAGTCATACCTCTCAACGCTATCGTTGAACCGACGGTGGAGACTTTTGCGCGATTCGAGCGGGACGATGCGGCGAAACCTTCAAGACGGTGGTCGGCTCAGGCCGGTCGACCTGGCGCGTGCGCACGGCCTGTCCACGCAGGCGGTCCGGAACTACGAGGCGGCCGGCATCCTCCCGAACGCCGAGCGCACCCCGCACGGTTACCGCACCTACACGCCGCGGCACGCGCAGGCCCTGCGCGTCTTCCTCGCCCTCGTGCCCGGACACGGCCAGCAGATGGCCACCTCGGTCATGCAGGCGATCAACCGGGACGCCACCGAGGACGCGCTCCGGCTCATCGACGAGAGCCACGCCCAGCTTCTCGACGACCGCCGCACCCTCCGGGCCGTCGAGGCCGCGCTGCGCGACCTGGAGCCGGTGCCGCCCGAGCGCGGCGACACGTTCGTCGGCCCCCTGGCGAGACGGCTCGGCCTCCGCCCGGCCACCCTCCGCAAGTGGGAACGCGCGGGCGTGGTCCAGCCGCGCCGCGACCCGCGGACGGGCTACCGGGTCTACCGCGCGGCCGACGTGCGCGACGCCCGGCTGGCCCATCAGCTCCGACGGGGGGGCTACCCGCTGGAACAGATCGCCCCGCTGATCGCCCAGGTCCGCACGGCCGGCGGTGTCGTGCCGCTCGCGTCGATGCTGGCCGACTGGCGCGCCCGGCTCTCGGCCCGGGGCCGTGCCATGCTCACCGGCGCCGCCGCACTCGACGCCTACCTCGAATGCCGGCCGGCCCCGCCCGGAAACCAGCCGACGGAGCGCTCCTCCGGTTCGACCCGCTGATCGCCGGAGGCCACGCGCCGGCGCCGCCGCTCACCCGGTCGGTCGATTCGCGCGGTGTGTTCCGGCAAGCCACCCGGCGTCGAGGTCGGGTGGGCCTACGCTGGAGACCGTTGCGAGGCGGGCTCCGGTCCGGGGCGCGCACACGACCTCGTGGGTACAGCCGGAAGGCATCGATGGCCGAGACAACCGCGCCGGGCCGCGTACGGAACGCCAGGGCGTGCCCCGGCGGCCGCCGCTGAGATGGACTGGGCCGGATGGGCAGTGTTCGGGTTGGTGGCCACCGCCGCGCTCACCGCGGCGATGATCACGGCGCAGATGGCGGGGTTCACCCGCCTGGACCTTCCCCTGGTGCTGGGGACCCTCGTGACCCCGGATCCCGACCGGGCGCGGGTCGTCGGCTTCTTCATCCACCTCGTCGCCGGTCAGGGCTTCGCCCTGGGATACGCGGCCGCGTTCGCCGTGCTGCACCGCGCCACCTGGTGGATCGGTGCGCTGTTCGGCGGGCTCCACGTCGCCATCGCGCTGACCGTGCTCCTACCCCTGCTTCCGGGTGTCCATCCGCGGATGGCCTCGCAGCGGGCCGGCCCGTCCAGCACGGCTGTGCTGGAGCCACCCGGCCTGTTCGCCCTCAACTACGGCGTCCAGACGCCGGCCGTCGCGGCCGTCGTCCACGTCATCTACGGGGTGGTCCTCGGACTGCTCCTCCGGGCCGGTTGAGCCCCCGGCGACCGGTGAGCCGGCCGTGACCGGGTCCCGTGCCCCGTCGCCGATCAGCGACTACGGCCTGCTGGGCGACACCCGCACCGCCGCCCTCGTCAGCGGCGACGGCGCCATCGACTGGCTCTGCGTACCCCGTTTCGACGGTGAGCCCCTGTTCGGACGCCTCGTGGGCGGCCCGGCGGCGGGAACCTTCCGGGTGGGCCCCGCCGCGCCCGCCACGGTCGTCGAGCGGCGCTACCGGCAGGACACCGCGACGCTCCAGACGACCTGGGCGGTGGGCGACCGCCGGCTCACCCTCACCGAGTCCATGGTGGCCGAGGTCTCGGGACGGCTGCTGCCCGCCACGCTGCTCGTGCGGCGTCTCTCGGCCGAGGGCGGAGCGCTGGACGCCGTCGTCGAGTTCGATCCCCGCCTCGGCGCACGGCACCGGCGGCCCCGCGTCCGCCGCCGCGGCGGGATCCTGGTCGGTGAGTGGGGGGCGCTGGCCGTGTCCCTGAGCTGCGCGCCCGACCTCGCGGTCGAGCCGGGCCGGCCCACCCCCGTCGAGGTGGCGCCGGGCCGCCCGGTCACCCTCGTGCTCGCCGTGGCCAACCGCGAACCGCTGATCCACGTCGAGCCCGAGGCGGCCTGGGGGCTCGTCCTCGCCGACGAGGCCCGCTGGCGGGCCTGGACGGCCGGGATCGACGGCGCGCTGCCGTTCCGCGAGGACGTCGTACGCAGTCTGCTGACCCTGCGGTTGTTGACGTACTCCCCGTCGCAGGCCCCGGTCGCCGCACCGACGACCTCGTTGCCCGAGGATCCCGGCGGGGCGCGGAACTGGGACTACCGCTACGTCTGGCCGCGCGACGCCAGCATCGGGGTCAACGCGTTCCTCGGCGTCGGCAAACTCGAGGAGGCCCAGGGTTTTCTCGCGTGGCTGCTGCACGCCAGCCGGCTGGACCGGCCCCGCCTGCCGGCGCTGTTCACCCTGACCGGCCGCCGCGTGCCACCGGAACGGGAACTGGCCGGCTGGCCCGGCTATCTCGACAGCGTGCCGGTGCGGTTCGGCAACGCCGCCGCCGAGCAGCACCAGCTCGACGGCTACGGCTGGGTAGTCGACGCCGCCTGGGTGTTCGTCCAGGCCGGGCACCCCCTCTACTCCGAGACGTGGCGGGCCGTGCGCGGCTTCGCCGACGTCGTCGCCGGCCGGTGGGGGGAGCCCGACGCCGGCATCTGGGAGGTCCGGGAGGCCGGTCAGCACGTGCACTCCAAGCTCATGGGCTGGCTCGCCCTCGACCGGGCCCTGCGCATCGCCGAGACCCACCGGGTTCCCGCCCGGCAACGCCGGCGCTGGCAGGAAGCCCGCGACGCCATCGCCACCGACGTGCGGACGCGCGGCTTCGACCCGACGCAGGCCAGCTACGTCCGCAGCTACGGCACCCAGGACCTGGACTCGGCTCTGCTCGTCCTTCCCCTGCTCGGCATCGACGGCATCGGGTCCGCCCGCGTGCGCGGCACCATCGACGCCATCCGCGAACAGCTCTCCGCCGGCGGTCCGCTGCTCTACCGCTACCCGCCGGGACGCGACGGTCTGCCCGGCGCCGAGGGCGCCTTCCTGCCCTGCTCGTTCTGGCTCGTCCAGGCCCTCGCGAGCACCGGGCGACGCCGCGAGGCCGAGGAGCTGTTCCGGGCGTTGCGCGACCACGCCAGCCCGCTCGGCCTCTACGCCGAGCAACTCGACCCCGCGACCGGCGCCCACCTCGGGAACTATCCGCAGACGCTGACCCACGCCGCACTCGTCCAGGCCGCGCTCGCGATCCGGGACAGCCCCGGCTGAGGTGGCCGCGCGGTCGTTCCCCTACCGGCGCCGGCGTCCGAGGAGCCGCCGGGCGGCCATGTAGGCGACCCCTCCGGCCAGCACCCAGGGCGCGGCGACGATCACCGGGTCGAGCGGGTGGTGCACGCGGCCGACGCGCCGGCCCCGCAGGCGCGAGGAGAGCCCGTGGTGCGTGAACTCGCTGACGACGCCCGTCTCGGTGACCGCCGCCGCAAGCGAGGGCTGGCGGCTGTCATCGCGGGCTGGAGGTTCACGGTGGGCGGTCGCCGTGCTCGCGCCCGCCGCGGCGGGTCAGCGGGCGGCGCAGATGTGGTGGTCCTCCCGGCCCCCGCAGTCCCCGAGCGCCGTTGCCCGTGGGCCCCGGGCTCGGCCGATCCGTCCTCCGAGCCCGACAGGTCGTGCCCGACCCGGAAGCGCCGGGGCTCGCCCCACGAGGGTGGTGACGCCCGGCGGCGGCGATCGTGGCGGCCGCGCGGACCGATACCGCAACCGGCGGCTCAACCCGGTCCGTCCGGGTGGCCACGTCGTGCCCGTGCCGCGCCCGCCGCAGCGGGGACAGCAGCAGTGGGACGGGCGCGAGGGTCAGGCCGACGCCGACGACCAGCAGGGTCGCGCGGATGCCGATGATCGAGCCGAGGGCGCCGCCGAGCAGGCCGCCGAGCGGCAGCGCGCCCATGACCAGGAACCGCATGGTGGCGTTGACCCGGCACTGGAGTCGCGCGGGCACGGTGGCCTGCCGGTAGGTGGTCTGGGCGATGCCGTAGACGACCTGGCCGATGCCGCTCCCGAGGAGGCCGACGACGAAGAAGGCCAGGCCCCAGCCGCGGGCGGTCAGCGGGACCAGCAGGTTGAACGGGCTGCTCACCACGGGGGCCAGCCAGATGGTGCGGGTCAGGCCGATCCGACGGGCGAGCCGGCCCGCCGTGACGGCGCCCAGCAGGGCCGCGGCGGGGGCGGCGGACAGCAGCACGCCGACGGCGCCGGGGGAGACGCCCACGGTGTCGACCAGGAACAGGACGATGAGGGCGGTGGCGGCGGTGAACAGCAGGTTCACGAGGGCGCTCGTGGCCGCGATGGCACGCAGCACCGGATCCCCGAGGACGTGGGCCAGGCCCTCCCGGGCCTCGTGCGCCGTGCCCGTCCCCGCGGGTCGGCGGTGCGCCGGCTCGCGGGCCCGGATCCGGGCCAGGCACACGGCGCTGACCAGGAAGCTCACGGCGTCGACCAGCAGGGTGTTCGTGGCGCCCAGCAGCTGGGTGAGCCAGCCGCCGAGGCTCGGGCCGGCGACCTGCCCGGAGGAGCGGACGGTCTCCAGCGTGCAGTTGCCCCGCAGCAAATCCGCCCGGTGCAGCAGCGTCGGCAGGTAGGACTGGTGGCCGATGTCGAACAGCACCCGCATGACGGCCATGACGGCGGCCGTCGCGATCAGCAGCGGCAGGGTGAGCCGGCCCAGCGCGGCCGTCACGGTGACCGCCACGAGCGCCGCACACCGGACCAGATCGGTGGTGATCAGCACCGGCCGGAGCGGTCGCCGGTCCAGCCAGACGCCGGCCGGCACCCCGAGCAGGAGGAACGCGCCGTTCTGCACGGCCACCAGGACACCCAGTTGCAGGGGTGTGGCGTGCAGGAGCAGCACGGCGATCAGCGGGAACGCGATCGCCGTGACGTCGGTGCCCAGCTGGGTGACCGTCTGCCCGGCGACGAGCAGCCGGAAGTCGGCGGACCGCCCGGGCGGCCCCGGAGGTCGAACTGTCATCTGTGCCCTCGCACGTGCGGTGACCCGGACCGGCGGCGGACACCGCCGCGGGGGAGCCGGCCACCGGCCCGCCGGTCGGCGGCGGGCGGGAGCGTGCGAAGAGCGGCTCGGGGCGTTGGGGGAGACCCACGGCCCTCGGTCCGAGGTTAGCCCAGCGGCCTCGGGGTGCGCGCCCGATCGCCCACGGCCAGGGCACCGGACGCGGGGCCCCGCGCGCCTGCGGGGCCCCGCGCGGCCTCAGCGGCCCTGGAGAGCCTTGACGTTGTCGCCGAAGGTCCAGCCCTTCGAGCCGTCCCAGTTGACCGACCAGGTCATCAGCCCCTTGAGGCCGCCCCGGTAGGTGTTCCAGGCCTGGGCCACCAGCGCCGGGCTCATGAAGCCGCCGCCGGCCCCGGTCTGCGCGGGCAGCCCGGGGACCTGCTTGTCGTACGGGACGCGGATGGTGGTGCCCTGCACGACCAGGCCGGTGTTGAGGCAGTCGGTCTGGACGACGAAGCCCTGCACGGTGCCGGCCGGGTACGAGTCGCCGGCGCAGCCGTACATCGAGCCGTTGTAGTACTGCATGTTCAGCCACCAGAGCCGGCCGTTGTCCGCGTACTTCTTGACGATCGGCAGGTACGCGCCCCAGATCGAGCCGTAGGTGACGCTGCCGCCGGTGACGTAGGCGGTCTCCGGGGCCATGGTGAGCCCGAAGCCGGCGGGCATCTGCGCCAGCACCCCGTCGATGATGCGTACGAGGTTGGCCTGCGAGGTGGAGAGCTGGTTGATGGTGCCGCTGCCGGTCAGCCCGGTCTCGATGTCGATGTCGATGCCGTCGAAGTTGTACCGCTTGAGGATCGGCACCACGGTGGCGACGAACCGGTCGGCGACCGCGCTGGAGCCGAGGTCGATGCCGGCGGTCGCGCCGCCGATCGACAGCAGGACGGTCAGGCCGGCGGCCTTGGCCTGGCACACCTCGGCGGGGGTGGGCACCTTCACGCCGGCGTCCATGCCGTTCTCCCAGAGCACCGTGCCGTCGGCGCGGATCACCGGGAACGCGGCGGTGATCACGTTGTAGCCGTGGGCGGTGATCCGGGAGTCGGTGACCGGGATCCAGCCCATGCCGGGGTGCACGCCGTTGGCGGCGCCGTCCCAGTTCTCCCAGTAGCCCTGGAGCACCTTGCCGGCGGGCCGGGACCGCAGGGCGCAGGTGGTGCCGCCGGCAAGGTGCTCCA
>NZ_WBKT01000021.1 GCF_008868175.1 Micromonospora sp. AMSO31t | reverse complement strand
GCCTCGCTGGCCCGCGCCACCGGCCCCGCCCTGCTCCCGCTGACCGTCACCAACGCCACCGGTCGCACCGACGCCACCTGGCTGTACGTCCTCGGCACCGACCTGACCACCGGCCGGCTCGGCTACGTCACCGCCGGCGGCGCCTTCACCCCCTGGCCGGCCGGCGGCCTGCCGCCCACCCCCGCACCGGACGTCGCCGTGCCCGGCCCGGCCAACGGGGCGAGCACCGTGCTGCGGCTGCCCCGCAACCTCTCCGGCCGGGTCTACTTCTCCTTCGGCGCCAAGCTCAAGCTCTTCCTCACCCCGGACGGCCTGGTCCAGCCCGCCCCCTGGGCGGCCGGTGACCCCAACCGGGACCTGCTGTTCGACTGGTCCGAGTTCACCTACAACGACGCCGGGCTCTGGCTCAACAGCTCGCAGGTGGACATGTTCGCCGTGCCGCACGCGGTGAGCGTCACGGGCGCCACCGGGACCACCCGGCGGACCGGGCAGCCGGTCGACGACGGGCGCAACAGGGTCATCGCCGCGATCCGCGCCCAGTCGGGCTGGAGCGGCGCCGTGCAGACCCGCTCCGACGGCACGGTGCTGCGGGTGCTCGCCCCCGGCAAGGCCGCCGACGCCGGGCTGTTCAGCCGCACCTACCTCGACCCCTACATCGCCTCGGCCTGGCAGGCGTACGCAACCAGGACACTGACCGTCGCCCCCTTCACCGACCAGCCGGGCGTCCGCTACTACGGGCGGACCAGCGGGGACGTGCTGGCCTTCACCGACGGCGGCGGCCGGCAGGTGGCCACGTTCCGCCGGCCGTCCAGCGCGGACGTCTGGGGCTGCGACGGCGCGCTGGCCGCCCCGAACGACCAGGTCGTCGGCCCGATCGCCCGGACCCTCTGCGCCGCCCTGCACCGCTCCACGCTGGGCACCCTCGACCTGCAGCCCTCCGGCGGCCCGGCCGACTTCTACCGGGGCACGCTGACCAACCACTACTCGCGGATCGTGCACGCCAACATGGCCGACGGGAAGGCGTACGGGTTCGCCTTCGACGACGTGCTGAACCAGGAGTCGCTGGTGCACGACGGCGACCCGCGGGCCGCCGGCATCACGCTCAGCCCGTTCGGCCCGGGTGGCGGCCCGAGCCCGTCGCCCAGCCCGTCCACCACGGCCACCCCGGGCCCGTTCAGCGCCACCCGCTACCTGCGGGCCGGCGGCGCGCTCGACCCGGCGGCGGGCTCGCCCGGCACGGTGAGCCTGGCGACGGCCGGTGGCAACCATGACGGCACGCCCACCAACGCGCAGGTCTTCACAGCCCGGGGCCTCACCGGCCGGTGGACCGGCGGCGCGACGGCCTTCGACCTCTCCGTCGACGCCGGCACCGCGGTGGGCGACGGCGTCCAGGTGCGGGTCTCGTACGACCGGACCGGCGACGGCGGCTGGGACCGGGTGGAGACGTACGCGTACTTCGCCACCGACCCGGTGCCCGGCTGGGAGCACTACCGGCAGACCCAGGGGCTGCGCTCGGCCACCGGCGTCCTCGGCGACCTGACCGGCGGCACGGTGCGGGTCGAGGTGTGGAACGCCATCGGCGGCACCGCCACCACGCTGGGCGTCGGCGACTCCTCCCGGATCACCCTGCCGTACACCGGCTGAGCCCACCGCCGGCGCCCCACGGCCGACCCGCCCCCGGAGCAACAGCTCTCGTCGCCGAAGCGGTCACTGTCCGAACAAATGTCATGACATGCCGCTTCCATCGATTAACATTGTTGTTTCACGGGGTGCGGGGTCGGGTCGGCCGGCCCGCGGGGGCGCACGGAGGACGCATGGGCCTGACGCTGCAGATCCTCGGTCCGGTACGGGCCTGCCGCGACGGGCGCTGGCTCCGGCTGCCCGCCGGCCGGCCGACCGCGCTGCTGGTGGTCCTGCTGCTGCAGTCCGGCACGCCGGTGCCGGTCGAGCGGCTCCGCGAGGAGTTGTGGGGCGGCCGGCCGCCCGCGTCGGCGGTGGCGAACCTGCGCAGCCACGCCAGCCAGCTGCGCCGGCTGCTCGCCGTGCCCGGCGAGCCGCCCCGGCTCCGCGCGGAGGGCGGCGGCTACCTGCTGCGCACCGGCCCGGGCGAGCTGGACGCCGCCGAGTTCGAGCGGCTCACCGCCGAGGGACTGGCCGCCCAGGCCCGGGGCGCGGTGGCCCACGCGGTGGACCGGCTGGGCCGCGCCCTCGCGCTCTGGTCGTCCGACACGCCACCGCCGGCGTACGGGCCGGGCACCGCCGCCGCTTTCGACCGGCTGCGCGAGCGCCGGGCCGTGGCCCGGGAGGCGTACGCCGCCTGCCGGCTGGAGCTGGGCGACCCCGGCTCGGCCGAACTGCGGAGCCTGCTCGGCGAGCACCTCGTCGAGAACCCGCTGCGGGAGACCGGCTGGGCGCTGCTCATGAGCGCCGAGCAGCGGGCCGGCGACCGGGCCGCGGCGCTGAGGACGTACCGCCGGGCCTGCCGGGCGCTCGCCGGCGAGCTGGGCGTGGCGCCCGGGCCGGAGCTGACCGCGCGGTACCGCGCCGTCGTGCGCGCCGCGCCCGGGTCGCGACCGGACACCCGCCGCCCCGTGGACCGCGTCCCGACGGTCCCGCACGAGCTGCCGTACCCTCTGGGGCCGTTCGTCGGCCGGCACGCCGAGCTGGCCCAGCTCGGCGCCGCGCTGGCCCGGACCCGGGACCGGCCGGTGCTGCTGTCCGTGCACGGCACGGCCGGCGCCGGCAAGTCCGCCCTGGCCCTGCGCGCCGCGACCGCCGCGCTGGACGCCTTTCCCGACGGACAGCTCCACCTCGATCTCGGCGGGTCGGTGGCCGGCGAGCCGCTTCCGCCGCGCCAGGTGGCCGACCGGGTGCTGCGGGCGCTGAACCCGGCGTCCGACCCGGAGCCCACCACCGTGGCCGAGGCACAGGCCCGCGTCCGCTCCGCGCTGTTCGGCCGGCGGGTGCTGCTGATGCTCGACAACGCCGCCGGCCCGACGCAGGTGGACGGCCTACTGCCGGCGCGCGGCGGTTGCGCGCTGCTGGTGACCGGCCGCGCGCGGCTGCCCGACGGGCACGGCCCGGCGCTGCGCCTGGACCCGTTGCCGCCCTGCGACGGGCTCGCGCTGCTGCGCGCGCTGGTCGGCGATCGCCGGGTGGACGGCGAACCCGCCGCGGCCGCCATCGTGGTGGCGCTCTGCGAGGGACTGCCCCGGGCGCTGCGCGCCGCCGCGCGGCGCCTCGGCGAGGGCGGCTCCCTGGCCCGGCTGGCCCGGCTGCTCCGCGCCGAACGATGCCGACTGGCCGGCGCCGCTCACCTGCACGCGAGCTGACCTGCCCCGCCGCCGCCCCGGCCGGCCGGGGTGCACCGGCCCTCGGCCGCTACGCCGCTGGGCTTGCCGCGAGAGCGTCCGGCGCGGCGTCGGGTGGGGCGTCCTGGCGGTAGCCGCGGGCCTGGAGGGCGAAGAGCCGGGCGTACCCGCCACCGGCGGCGAGCAGCGTGTCGTGGTCGCCGTGCTCGGCCACCCGCCCGTCGGCGAGCACCACGATGACGTCGGCGTCCCGGACCGCGTTGAGCCGGTGCGACACGAGCAGGCTGGTCCGGCCCAGGCGCAGCGTGCGCAGCCGGCTGTGCAGGTCGTGCTCGGCCTCGGCGTCCAGCCCCGAGCTGGGCTCGTCGAGGACGAGCAGGTCGCGGTCGGCCCGCAGGAAGCCCCGGGCCAGCGCCACCCGCTGCCACTGCCCGCCGGAGAGCACCACCCCGGCCCGCGGGTCGTCCCGGTCCGGCCCGCCGAAGAAGATCCGGGTGAGCAGGGTGTCGTACCCGTGCGGCAGCGCGGCCAGCACGCCGTCCACGCCGGCCTGCCGCGCGGCGGCCCGCAGCCGGTCCGGGTCGTCGCGGGAAGCAAGGTCGCCGACGGCGATGTTCTCCGCGGCCGTGAGGTCGTACGGCATGAAGTCCTGGAACACGGCGCCCAGCCGCTCCCGCAGCGCCGCCGGGTCGAACTCGCGCAGGTCCACGCCGTCCCACAGGATGGCGCCGCGCTCCGGGTCGTAGAACCGGCAGAGCAGCTTCACCAGGGTGCTCTTCCCGGCGCCGTTGAGCCCGACCAGCGCGGTGGTCGCCCCGGCCGGCAGGAGCAGGTCCACCCCGCGCAGCACCCAGGGGTGCTCCGGGGAGTAGCGGAACCAGACGTCGCGCAGCTCGATGCCGTGCCGCAGCGGCGGGACGGCGCGCGGCGCGACGGGGACCGGCAGGTCCGGTTCGGCGTGGACCACCTCGTCGTAGTGGTCGAACAGCAGCAGCGCCTGGTGGACGGAGCCGACCTGGCCGACCAGTGCGCCGAGCGCGCCCTGCACGCCGGGCACGGCCGCCAGGAACAGGGCCACGTCGCCGACGCCGACCCGGCCGGTGGCGGCGCGGGTGACCACCCAGACCACGCCCACGCCGGCCACCACGGCGCCGAGCAGCGCGAGCAGAGCCTGGGCACGGGTCTCCCGGCCGTCCAGCCGCCGCTCGACCCGGTGCATGCCGTGCAGCTCGTCGAGCATCCGCTCGCCGAAGAAGCGGCCCAGGCCGAACAGCCGGACCTCCTTGGCCGCCGGCACGCCGGTGATGAGCTGGGCGAAGAACAGGTCCCGGCGCTGGAAGTGCTCCAGCCGCAGCACCATGGCCGCGCGGGCCCGGTTGAGCCGGAGCTGCATCCACAGGGTGGGCAGGGCCGCGAGCAGCACCAGCAGGCCGGTCAACGGGCTCAGCGCGAGCAGCACGCCGAGGAAGCCGCCGATCGCCACCACGCTCTGCGCCGCGCCGAGCAGGCTCCCGGTGAGCTGGGTCGGCCCGAGGTGCCCGGTCTGCTGGGCCGCCTGAAGCCGGTCCTGGTAGGCCGGGTCCTCGAGGCGTACGAGGCCGACCAGGCGGGACACGGCGTCGAACAGGCGGTGGCGCACCAGCCGGGACACCGCACGGGTCCGTTCGGCCTCGACGTACCGGCGCAGGTGGGGCAGGACCACGCCGGCCGCGGCCGCCCCGGCCAGGCCGGCCCCGAGTAGCGCCAGCGGCAGGTCCCGGCCGGCGGCGCCGGTGAGCCGGTCCAGGACCAGCTTGGTCAGCCCGGCCACGGCCACCGGCGCGGCGCCGGCGAGCAGCGCGAGCAGGAGGTCGACCAGGGTTCCGGCGGGGGCCGCCCGCCAGGTGAGCCCGAGGGCCGCCCGGGCGTGCCGGGCGGCCCGGCGGGGCGTCAGCCGTGGCTCGGTCACCGCGCCACCGGGAGGTCCAACCGGGCAATGCCGAAGGCGGTGGACTTCACGATGCCGCGCTCGTCGAGCAGGCCGAAGGCCGGGAAGCCCTTGATCGCGAACGCCGTGGGCAGCGGGCCGCTGCCCGGTTCGACGAAGACCGTGGCGAGTCCGGTGAACAGGTCGGCGTACGTCTGGGTCTCCGGGCCCTTGCCGACGACGACCACCCAGACGTGCTCGGCGCCGCCGGGCATCTCGGCGGCCCGCTCGCGCAGCAGCGGCAGCTGCTCCTCACAGTGGTCGCAGCCCGGGGAGATGAACGCCACCAGGGTCATCGGCGGGAGGTCGGCGCGGGTCCGGAGGCGACCGTCCACCGTGGTGGAGACGAAGTCGCCGGGGATCGAACCCACCTCCAGCATCACCTCCGGCGGCGCGGACTGCCGCTCGCTGAGCAGATCGGTGTGCTCCCGCAGCCGGCGGATCACGCCGAGCAGCAGCACGAGGTTGAGCAGGCCGAGGGCGGCGACCAGGACGACGGCGACGGTCAACAGGGGCATGGGGTCTCCTTCAGGGTGGTCAGGAGCGGCCGGCCGGGTGGGCCGCCCGGGACGGGCTCGGGGCGAAGAGGGCGACCAGGTCGTCGAGGCGGACCACCAGCGCGGCGAGCGGCACGGCCAGCCCGGCGGCGAGCAGCAGGCCCGCGGGGCCGGGCGCCGGTCCGCCGACCGCTCCGGCCAGCAGGCCGAGCAGCGCCGCGGCGGTGAGGGCGAGGTTGCGCGTCACGTGCCGGGCGCCGATGGGGGCGTCGCCGGCGCCGAAGCAGCGGCAGGCCGGGCGGGCGCCGCGGCGCAGCGCGCGGACGATCGCGGCCGTGAGCACGCCCAGCAGGCCGGCGGCGAGCAGCAGGCCAGCGGGCGCCGTGCCGGGTGGGGCGAGCAGCACCACCACGGCCGCCTCGGCGGCGACGGCCAGCCGGGCGACCGCACCGGCCCACCGGGCCGGCACACCGAACTGGACGACCGTGCCGACGAACCCGGCGAAGCCCGCCCGGGTCCGCAGCTTGCCGACGACCGCGGTGAGGAACACCAGGGCCAGCAGCAGCCGCGCGGCCAGCTCCACCGCTCGCATCCGTACCACCTCCTTCGGCGGGGGGAGGCCCACGCTGCCAGCGGTGGATACATCGGGGATACATCGAGCGGCGGTGAGCGGCGGTGGCCGCTGTAGGCCCGGTGTACCGGGCGGCCGTAGCGTCCCGGCATCGATCGGTGTCGAAAGGAGGTGAACGAATGTTCCGTCGACTCGAGAGCCTGGGTGAGCGGATGCTCGGCGTGTTCGTGCCGAAGGTGACGGCCGCCGCCGGCTGTCCGCCGGACCCCTGGTGCGCCGTGTGCGGCACCTGCTACCTCAAGCGGTGCAGCTACAGCGGCTCGTGCGCGGTGAACTGCGGCGGGTGCGGCTACTACTGCACGGCCGGGGCCAGCACGATGACCACCCTCTGCTGAACGGGTGTGCCGCGCGACCGGTGCCGGTCGCGCGGCACGTCCTCGTCAGCCGCCGAGACGGGGCCGGATCACCACGCCGAGCACGTCCGGCTCGGGGATGTAGCCGCACTCGCGCGAGTCGTAACTGAACGGCGCGTTGTCGCCGAGCACCACGAGCCGCCCCGCCGGCACGGTGGCGTCGGCGCCCTGCCGCAGCAACGGCACCCGCTGGACCGGCACCGGGTCGCCGGGCACGGCGTGCGCCCGCTTGATGAGCAGCCCCGGCCCCTCGTCGGGCCGGCCCGGCCGCCCGGCGGTCATGGCCGCCGGAGCGCGGACCACCACGACGTCACCGGCCCGGACCCGGTCCAGCGGGATCCGCCGGGCCAGCACCCGGTCGCCCGCGCGCAGCGTGGGTTCCATGCTCCGCCCCACCACCGAGACCAGCAGCAGGTGCCGCCGGGCCCAGAGCAGGCCGGCGACCGCCGACGCGAGCGCGCCGGCCGCCACCAGGCCGAGAACCACCCACACGTCAGGCGCCACGCAGGGTGGCGCCGAACCGGCGGGCGGCCTCGGCCACCGCCGCGTCGCGGGCGGCCACCGCCTCCTCGCCCGCGAGCGTCCGGTCCGGTGCCCGGAACGTCAGCTTGTACGCCAGCGACCGGCGGCCCGCGCCGAGCTGCTCGGACGCGTAGACGTCGAAGAGCCGGACGTCCTCCAGCAGCGGGCCGGCCCCCTCGGCGAGGGCCCGCTCGACCTCGGCGGCCGGCACCGACTCGTCCACCACGAGCGCCACGTCGATGAGGGCCGGCGGGAAGGTCGACACGGCCGGACCGGACACCACCGGCGCTTCGGGCAGCGCGTCCAGGTTCAGCTCCATGGCGCTGGTCCGCCGGGGCAGCTCCAGCGTGGCCACCACGGTGGGGTGCAGCTCACCGGCGTACCCGACCACCGTGCCGTCGACCAGCAGCTCGGCGCAGCGGCCGGGGTGCCAGGGCGCGCGCTCGGCGGCGCGGACGGTGACCCGGTCGGCCGGGATGCCGGCGGCGGCGAGCACCGTCCGGCCGGCCTCGACGGCGTCCGCCCAGCCGGCCGCGCGGCCCGCGCCCCACCAGCCGGTCGGCTCCATCTCCCCGGTGAGCACCACGGCGACGTGCCGCGGCTGGTCCGGCACCACGGCGTCGGCGCGGGCGAACTCCTCGTCGGTGGGGCGCCGGTCCACGCCCATGGCCGGCGGGGCGCCGGCGCCGGGACGCGGGTGGAACACCACGCCGATCTCGTAGATCGCCACGTCCCGCTGGCCCCGGCCCACGTTGCGCTTCAGGATGCCGAGCAGCGGGCCGAGCAGCGTGGTGCGCAGCAGGGGCTCCTCCTCGGACAGCGGGTTGGCCACCCGCACGGCGGGGCGGCGCGGGTCGTCGGCCGGCAGGCCGAGGTGGTCGGCCAGGTCGGCGGCGACGAACGGGTGCGCCAGGACCTCGACGTGCCCGCGCTCGGCGAGCGACCGGGCGACGGCCCGGCGGCGCTGCTGCGACGCGGTGAGGCCGCGGCCGGGGGGCGCGGTGGGCAGCACCGAGGGCACCCGGTCGTAGCCGTCGAGGCGGACCACCTCCTCGACCAGGTCGGCCGGGTCGGTGAGGTCGGGCCGCCAGGTCGGCGGGGTCACGCTCAGCACGTCGCCGCCGGCCACGGCGGCCACGCCGGTCTCGCCCGGGTCGTCGCCGAGCCGGTCGGCGCCCCGGGTGACCGCGCAGCCCACCTGCTCCAGCAGCTCCACGACCCGCTCCGGCCGGTACGCCACGCCGACCCGCCGCGACGGCAGGTCCACCGGCAGGGCCACCGGGGTACGCGGCCGGACGTGGTCGAGGTCGAGGATCTCGGGGCCGACGGTGCCGCCGGCGTGCTCGGTGAGCAGCCGGACCGCCTTCTCCAGCGCGACCAGCGGCAGCGCGGGGTCGACGCCCCGCTCCCAGCGCTTGGCCGCCTCGCTGAACAGCTTGTGCCGCCGCGCGGTGCGCCCGACCATGGCCGGGTCCCAGTGCGCCGCCTCGAAGAGCACGTCGGTGGTGGAGGCGACGACCTCGCTGGTCTCGCCCCCCATCACGGCGGCCAGCGAGATCGGCCCGGTGTCGTCGCAGATCACCATGTCCTCGGCGACCAGCGTGCGGGTGACACCGTCCAGCGTGGTCAGCTTCTCCCCCGGCTCGGCCCGGCGGACCACCAGCGGGCCGCTGACCCGGTCGGCGTCGAACGCGTGCATCGGCTGGCCGAGTTCGAGCATCAGGTAGTTGGTGATGTCGACCGGCAGCGAGATGCTGCGGACCCCGGCCACGCTGAGCCGACGGGCCATCCAGCCCGGGGTCTGGGCGGTCGGGTCGACGCCGCGGACCATCCGCGCGGCGAACCGGTCGCAGCCGACGGTGTCGCGCACGTCGACCGGGTACGCGGGCTCGGCCGTCCCGCCCGGGGCGGGGATGTCGGCCGGGTCCCGGAACGGCACCCCGAGGGCGTGCGACAGCTCGCGGGCGATGCCCCGGACGCTGAGCGCGTACCCGCGGTCCGGGGTGATCTCCAGCTCGACCAGGACGTCGTCGAGGCCGACGACCGGGCGCGCGTCGTCGCCGGGCTTGGCCTGGGTGTCCTCGGGCAGCACGATGATGCCCGAGTGGTCGTCGCCCAGGCCCAGCTCCTTGGCGGAGCAGATCATGCCGTTCGAGTTGCGCCCGTAGGTCTTGCGGGCGCCGATGTGGAAGTCGCCGGGCAGCACGCCACCGGGGAGGATCACCACGACGCGGTCGCCCTGGGCGAAGTTGCGCGCCCCGCAGACGATCTCCTGCGGCTCGCCGGTGCCGTTGGCGGCGCCGACGTCCACGCGGCAGAACCGGATCGGCTTCTTGAAGCCGGTCAGCTCCTCGATCTCCAGCACCTCACCGACCACCAGGGGGCCGGTGACGGTCTCCCGCAGGTCCACCACGGAGTCGACCTCGATGCCGAGGTCGACCAGCGCCTGCTCGAGGTCGCCGGCGGGCAGGTCGGCCGGGAGGTCGACGTGCTCCCGCAGCCAACTGACAGAAACTCGCATGACTGTTAAACCACCGTCTCCGTAACTCGTGCCCGCACCGTCAGACCCCGAACGCGCGGGTGAACCGCACGTCGCCCTCGGCCATGTCCCGCATGTCGCTGACCCCGTGCCGGAACATCACGGTCCGGTCGATGCCCATGCCGAAGGCGAATCCGGAGTAGACCTCCGGGTCGATGCCGCAGGCGCGCAGCACCCGCGGGTTCACCATGCCGCAGCCGCCCCACTCGACCCACTGCGGACCGTCCCGGTGCTCCGGGAACCAGACGTCGAACTCGGCCGACGGCTCGGTGAACGGGAAGTAGTGCGGCCGGAACCGGGTCTTCGCGCCCGCACCGAACATGGCGCGGGCGAAGTGGTCCAGCGTGCCGCGCAGGTGCGCCATCGTGATGCCCTTGTCGACCACGAGGCCCTCGACCTGGTGGAAGACCGGGGCGTGGGTGGCGTCCAACTCGTCGGTGCGGTAGACCCGGCCGGGCACCACCACGTAGATCGGCGGCTTGCGGGTCAGCATGGTGCGCGCCTGCACCGGCGAGGTGTGGGTGCGCAGCACCAGGCCCGAGCTGTCCGCGCCGGCGGGCGGTGCGATGTGGAAGGTGTCCATGAGGCCGCGCGCCGGGTGGTCGGCGGGAATGTTGAGCGCGTCGAAGTTGGTCCACTCCAGCTCGACCTCGGGGCCCTCGGCCACCTCGTAGCCCATCCCCACGAACAGGTCGCTGATCTGCTCCATGAGGGTGCTCAGCGGGTGGCGGGCGCCGCGCGGCCGGCGGTCGTAGGGCAGGGTCACGTCGACCCGCTCCTCGACCAGCACCCGCTCGGCCTGCTCGCGCTCCAGGATCTCCTGCCGGGCCGCGTACGCGGTCTCGATGGCACGGCGGGCCTCGTTGACCCGCTTGCCGGCGTCGGACTTCGCGGCCGGCGGCAGCGCGCCGATCTCCCGGCGCGCGAGGGACACCGGGGACCGGTCCCCCAGGTGCGCGGGGCGCAGCGCGGTCAGCGCGTCCGGGTCGGCGGCGGCGGCGAACGCCTTCTCGGCGTCGGCCACGGCCGCGGCCAGGGCGTCCGGGTCGAGCAGGGCGACCTGCTTCGGGTCGTACGGATCGTTGCGGTAGCTCATGGCGTACGGGCACTCCCTCACGGCGGCGCCGGCCCTCACGGGCGGCTAGGCGAGTCTACGGACGCGCGGCTTCGCCGCAGCCCGCCGGTGGGAGATCGCGCAGGAGGAAGGGTCAGGCCCGCCGCCCGCCGACACCGGCGGGCTGGCTAAACGAACGCCGAGGCGCGTTCATCATCCGGCTGACTCCCCTGCTGTGTGGCCGCGCGGACCCGCGGGTCGGCGCAGTGCTCTGGCTGAAGCGTACAGGCAGACGGCCGCGGCCGCAGCCAGGTTCAGGCTCTCCGCGCGCCCGTGCAGCGGCACCCGGACCCGGGCGTCGGCCGCGGCGGTCAGCTCCTCGGGCAGCCCGTGCGCCTCGGAGCCGAAGAGCCAGGCCGTCGGGGCGGCCAGCCGGCCCGCGTCGGCGAGGTCGTCGAGGTCGCTGTCGCCGTACCCCGTGGTGGCCAGGACGGTGAGCCCGGCGGACCGCAGCGCCCCGACCACCGCGACCGGGTCGGTGGCGCGGACCACGTCGACGTGGAAGAGGCTGCCGGCGGAGGCCCGCACGCACTTGCCGTTGTAGGGGTCGACGGCGTCGCCGGCGAAGATCACCGCGCCCGCGCCGGCCGCGTCGGCGGTGCGCAGCACGGTCCCGGCGTTGCCGGGGTCACGGATCTCCGCGAGCACCGCGACCAGGCGCGGTCCGCGCGCCAGGGCGTCGTCCAGGGGTACGTCGAGGTGCCGGCAGACGGCGACCAGGCCCTGCGGGGCGACGGTCTCGGCGAGCGCGGCGAGCGCCTCGTCGGTGACCTCGGAGACGGGCACGTCGGCGCGGGCCGCGAGCGCGGCGAGGTCGGCGTGCCGGTCCAGGGCGGCCGGGGTGCCGAACAGCTCGACCACGGTGCCGGCGCGGGCGAGCGCCTCGCGGACGGCCTGCGGCCCCTCGGCCAGGAACCGGCCGGTGGTCTCGCGGTCCCGCCGGCGCTGGAGGCGGCGGGCGGCGACCACCCGCGGGGTACGCGGGGTGAACGGGCCGGGAACAGCGTCGAGGCGCCTCCCGTGCGGTGCTGACGGCATGGGAGACGCCTCGATCTGCTGGTGCGGGTGGATCAGGCGGCCTGGGCCGCGGCGCCACCGGTGCCCTCGGCCGCCACGGCGGCGCGGGCCAGCTCGACGATCGCGGCGAACGCCGCGGCGTCGTTGACGGCCAGGTCGGCCAGGATCTTGCGGTCGACCTCGATGCCGGCCAGGCGCAGGCCCTGGATGAGCCGGTTGTAGGTCAGGCCGTTGGCCCGGGCGCCGGCGTTGATCCGCTGGATCCAGAGCTGCCGGAAGTCGCCCTTGCGGTCGCGACGGTCCCGGTAGGAGTACTGCATCGAGTGCAGCACCTGCTCCTTGGCCTTGCGGTAGAGCCGGGAGCGCTGACCGCGGTAGCCGCTCGCGGTCTCCAGCAGGGTACGACGCTTCTTCTGGGCGTTCACAGCCCGCTTGACGCGTGCCATCTCAACTCCTTCTTCGGTTCAGGTGGCGCGCGTCAGCGGCCGAGCAGCTTCTTGATGCGCTTGGTGTCGGCCTTGGCCAGCTCGACCGTGCCGGTCAGCCGGCGGGTCTGGGTGGAGGGCTTCTTCTCCAGCTTGTGGCGGAGGCCGGCCTGCTGGGCGACGATCTTGCCCGTGCCTGTGACCTTGACCCGCTTGCCCGTACCCGTGTGGCTCTTCATCTTCGGCATGTGGAACGTCTTCTCCCTGTTACTGGCCGCTGGTGTCAGCGGTCGGGCCGGTCTCGCCGGCTGCTGCGGTCTCGCCGGCCTCCGGGGTCTCGCCACCTGCCGGGGCGGCCGACTCCTCCGCGGCCCGGTCCCGGGGCCCACCGCGGGACGCCGTGGCGGCGACCGCGGAGGCCTTCACGGCCCGGTGCGGAGCGAGAACCATGATCATGTTTCGGCCGTCCTGCTTCGGCGCGGCCTCGACGTATCCCAGGTCCGTGATCTCGGACTCGAGCCGGCGCAGGAGCCGGTAACCCAGCTCCGGGCGGCTCTGCTCGCGACCGCGGAACATGATCGTCACCTTGACCTTGTCGCCCGCCTTGAGGAACCGCACCACGTGACCCTTCTTGGTCTCGTAGTCGTGCGGGTCGATCTTCGGCCGGAGCTTCATCTCCTTGATGACGGTCTGCTGCTGGTTACGCCGCGCTTCGCGCGCCTTCAGTGCGCTCTCGTACTTGAACTTGCCGAAGTCCATGAGCTTGCACACCGGCGGGCGCGCCATCGGCGCAACCTCGACCAGGTCCAGGTCGACGTCCGCGGCCAGCTGCAGGGCGCGCTCCAGCGGGACGATGCCCACCTGCTCACCCTCAGGGCCGACCAGTCGGACCTCACGTGCCCGGATCTGCTCGTTCACGCGTGGTTCGACGCTGATGGGGCCTCCTCGAGTCGAGTCTTCCGTGGTGCCGACTCCGCGGGCTCCCGGTCGGGAGCCGACCCGGAAAGCAGAAGGCCCCGGCGCATGCCAGGGCCTGCTCGACCGGTCGGCACGATCACAGGATCGCGCATCCGGAACCGGGGCGTGCCCGGAACCGGGAGACCGGGACCCGGCCACCTACGGGGGCGACTCGGGTGGGAGCAGGCGCTCCGCTTCAGGACCGCCCACAGGGCGGTCTGGTCGACTCCGCAACACTACACCCTCGGACCAGCCCGCCCCAAACCGGGGCGCGGCGGTCAGCGCGGGGCGGCCGGGTCGCCGACGAGGGCGGCCAGGTGGGCCTGGTGCAGGCGGCGCAGGGCGCGGACCGCCTCGACGGCGCGCTCCTTGTCGGCGGCCTGGAGGGCGACCATCGGCAGCAGGTCGTCGTCGTGCAGCTCCAGGCTGGCCCACGGGGCGCCCCGGTCGAACCGGACCCCGCGGATCACCTCCCAGGGCAGCTCGTACGAGCCGATCACGTTGCGGACCCGGACACTCCGAGCGTCGGCCACCACCCGGGGGCGGGTGAAGACCAGGAAGCCCAGGGCTCCGAAGACGCCCAGCCCCACCATGGCGAGCTGGTCGCCCCGCTGGAAGCTGCCGTAGCCGTCGCCCGTCGCGCCGGTCAGGGAGGTGGCCACCAGGCTGAACACCACCAGCAGCGTGACGGCCGACGCCCAGCAGACCACCCGGACCCGCCGCGGCCGCACGGTCACCACTGAATCGCTCACGAAACCAGTCTGCCATCCGGCTCGGGCTCACGTTCCGCCGCCACACGGACCGGGCGGCGCCGGCGCACGCCGGCCACGACCACGGCCGCTCCGGTGAGCACCGCCCCGGCCAGCACCGGCAGCCGCACCCCGGCGCCGCCGGGCACCGCCACGTCCAGCACCAGGGCCCCGCCGAGCTGCCCGGCCACCAACGCCAGGCCGGTGCGCAGCACCCCGGCGGCGCGGACGCCGACCAGCAGGGCGAGCACGATGCCGACCCCGAACAGGCCGCCGACGTAGAGCCACCACTCGGTCGGCCAGTTCGGGCGGGTGGCCAGGGCCCCGGCCAGCGCCGCCACCCCGGCGATCACCGAGGTGCTGACCGCGAAGTTCACCGCCAGCCCGGCCGCCGGACCGATCGCCGCGGCGACCCGGCCGTTGAGCGCGGACTGCAGCGCCACCGCCAGGCCGCCGGCCACCGAGAGCAGCACCAGACCGACCGCCAGGTCGCCGACCGGCCGGCCGAGCTGCGCCATGGTCACCGCGGCGATCCCGAGCAGCGCGCCGACGACCCGGGGCAGGGTGAGCGCCAGCCGGCCCGTCGCGGCCAGGCCGACCCGGTCGACGGCCAGCCCGCCGAGGCTGCCGCCGGCCACCTGGGCGATCGTGAAGACCGCCACCCCGAGCGCCGGCACCACGAACGGGCCGATCACCACGATGGCGGCGCCGCCCAGCCCGCCCAGGTAGGCCCACCAGGGCAGGCCGGAGTGGCGCAGGCCGGCCAGCCCGGCGCGCATGGACGGGACGGCGACCAGCCCCAGCAGCACGATCAGGCAACCGCCGAGGTTGTTGACCATGGCGCCGACGAGGGGATCGCCGGCCCGCTCCCCCAGCTCGGCGTTGACCACGCCCTGCGCGGCCGAGGCCACCCCGCCCAGGACCACCACGGCCAGGGCGGCCGGGACCGGCAGCGGCCTCACAGCCGGCAGGCGTGGATGTTGGTGACCAGGATGGCCCGGGCGCCCAGCTCGTAGAGCTCGTCCATGATCCGGTGCACGTCGTCGCGGAGCACCATGGCCTGCACGGCCACCCAGCCCTCCCGGTGCAGCGGGGAGACGGTCGGCGACTCGATGCCCGGGGTGAGCGAGCTGGCCCGGTCCAGCAGGCCGGCCGGCACGTCGTAGGCGAGCATCACGTAACGGCGGGCGACCAGCACGCCGTGCAGCCGGCGCAGCAGCTGCTCCTGCTGGGCGCTGCCGGCGGCGCCGGCCCGGCGGACCACCACCGCCGAGGAACGCAGGAGCGGCTCGCCGAAGACCACGAGACCGGCCTGGCGCAGCGTGGCCCCGGTCTCCACCACGTCGGCGACCACGTCAGCCACGCCCAGCCGGATGGCGTTCTCCACCGCGCCGTCCAGCCGGATCACCTCCGCCTTGACACCCAGCTCGGCCAGGTGCCGCTCGACCAGCCCCGGGTACGCGGTGGCGATCCGGTGCCCGCCGAGCTGCTGGACCGAGTCCACGTCGTCGGGGCGGGCGGCGAACCGGAAGGTGGCCCGGCCGAAGTTGAGGTCGACGACCTCCTCGGCCGGCGCGCCGGAGTCGACCAGCAGGTCCCGGCCGGTGATGCCGACGTCCAGGTCGCCAGAGCCGACGTAGGTGGCGATGTCCTTGGGACGCAGGTAGAAGAATTCGATGTCGTTGGGCTCGTCCCGGCAGACCAGGTCCTTCGGGTCGGTGCGCTGGCGGTAGCCCGCCTCGCGCAGCATCCCGGCGGCCGACTCGGCCAGGGCGCCCTTGTTGGGTACGGCGACACGCAGCATGGGAGTGCTCCTTCGATCGACGAGGTGATCAGCGGACGGGCACTCACAGATGTCGGTAGACGTCCTTCAGCTCGAGACCGGTGGCCAGCATGAGCACCTGAGCCTGGTAGAGCAGCTGGGAGATCTCCTCCGCGGCCCGCTCCGGACCCTCGTGCTCGGCGGCCATCCACGACTCGGCCGCCTCCTCGACGACCTTCTTGCCGATGAAGTGCACGCCCTTCTCCAGGGCGGCGACCGTGCCCGAGCCCGGGGCGCCGGCAGCGGCCTTGGCCTGCAGCTCGGCGAACAACTCCTCGAACGTCTTCACGGTAGGCGATTCTTCCAGCCGTACCGGGTGACGCCTCCCCCCGGGTCCGGCGCGGCGGGACGCCGACCACATGGTGGACGTCTCGCTCGCACTGACGGTCAGCATGATCGCCGAGTCGATCCCGCTGCTGGCCCTCGCGATCTGGGTCAAGGAACTGACCGGCTCCGACGGGCTGGCCGGCGCCACCTTCCTGGCGCTGACCGCGCCGATGGTCCTCGCCCCGGGCCCGGCTGGGTGGTCGACCGGGCGCCGCGCCGTCGGCCGCCGCGCCCTCCGCCGACACGACCACCGGTTGAGCGAAGGCGAGGGGCAGCGGCGGCGGGCTTCCGAAGCCGGGCGGTAGCCCCTGTGTGCCTTTCGACCTGACGTCGGTAACGACTCGGCACGGGCGGCGCCGGCACCCCGACGCCCGGGCGGTGCGAGGTGTCAAGGCTCTCCGGCGGGGTGGCGGCGAGTCGTTGGTGACATCAGCTCGAAAGGCGGTGAGGACCCGTGGCCGGGCCGACAGCGCCAGGCCGAGCGGCGGGCGGCCGGATCAGGCGAAGCCGACCCGGTGGCCGCTCGCGGCGTCCAGGCCACGGATGGCCAGTGCGGCGTCCAGCGCCGCCACCGTGGCCGCCCAGCCCTTGTCCTCCGCCGAGCCGGGCAGCCCGGCCCGGTCCCGGGCCTGCTCGATGGTCTCCACGGTGAGCACCCCGTGGGCCACCGGCTTGCCCTCGTCCAGCGCCACCCGGGTCAGTCCCTCGGTGACCGACTGGCAGACGTAGTCGAAGTGCGCGGTGGAGCCGCGCACCACCACGCCGAGGGCGACCACCACGTCGTACCGGCGCGCCATCGCCTGGGCCACCACGGGCAGCTCGACCGAGCCCGCCACCCGGGCCACCACGGACCGCGCGCCGGACGCCTCGGCGGCGGCCACCGCCCGGTCGACCATGTGGTCGGTGAGGTCGCCGTGCCAGCGTGCGGCCACGATGCCGACGGTCAGCCCGCCGGCGTCCACCGCGGTCACACCCGGTTCGCCGAATCCCGCCATGTCTACGCTCCGATCTCGTCGCCGGCGACCGGGCGGCCCATCGGCGCCTCGGTCACCTCGTCCAGCCCCTCCAGGAGGTGGCCCATCCGGTCCCGCTTGGTCCGCAGGTATCGCACGTTCTCCGGGTTGGACCGCACGGGCAGCCCCTCCCGGCCGCTCACCGTGAGGCCGTAGCCCTCCAGGCCGGCCCGCTTGGCCGGGTTGTTGGTCAGCAGCCGCATGGAGCGGACGCCGAGGTCGTAGAGGATCTGCGCGCCGGTCCCGTAGTCCCGCGCGTCGGCCGGCAGCCCCAGGTCGAGGTTGGCGTCCACGGTGTCCCGGCCCTGGTCCTGGAGCTGGTACGCCTGGAGCTTGTGCAGCAGGCCGATGCCCCGCCCCTCGTGCCCGCGGACGTAGAGCACCACGCCGCGCCCCTCCTGGGCCACCCGGGCCAGCGCGGCCTGCAACTGCGGGCCGCAGTCGCAGCGCAGCGACCCGAACACGTCCCCGGTGAGGCACTCGGAGTGCACCCGCACGAGCACCTCCCGTCCGTCACCCAGGTCGCCCATGACGAGCGCCACGTGCTCGGCGGTGTCGTGCTCGGCCCGGTAGCCGAGCGCCCGGAACACCCCGTACGGGGTGGGCATCCGCGCCTCGGCGACCTGCTCGACCTGCTTCTCGGTGCGCCGCCGGTAGGCGATCAGGTCGGCGATGGTGACCAGGGTCAGCCCGTGCTCGGCGCAGAACTTCTCCAGGTCGGGCAGGCGCATCATGGTGCCGTCGTCGTTGACCAGCTCGCAGAGCACCCCGGCGGGGCGCAGCCCGGCCAGCCGGGTCAGGTCCACGGCCGCCTCGGTGTGCCCGGGGCGGCGCAGCACCCCGCCCTGGCGGGCGCGCAACGGCACCACGTGCCCGGGGCGGGCCAGGTCGGTCGGGCCGGTCGACGCGGCGGCGAGCAGCCGGATGGTGTGCGAGCGGTCGGCCGCGGAGATGCCGGTGCTGACCCCCTCCCGCGCGTCCACGGTCACCGTGTACGCGGTGCCCCGCCGGTCCTGGTTGGTGTGGTGCATGGGCGGCAGGTCCAGCCGGTCGCACTCGCTCTCGGTGAGCGGCACGCAGATGTAGCCGGAGGTGTAGCGGACCATGAACGCGACCAGCTCCGGCGTGGCCAGTTCGGCCGCGAAGATCAGGTCGCCCTCGTTCTCCCGGTCCTCGTCGTCGACCACCACGACGGGCCGGCCGGCGGCGATGTCCGCCACCGCCTGCTCGATGCTGCCGAAGGTGCTGCTCATGCCACGGCCTCCGAGTACGTCGGCGGGATCGGGGTGCGTGCGGGCGGGGTCGCGCGGGAGGTGCGCCACCAGGCGTACAGGCCGGCGAGGCAGAACACGCCGTAGACCAGGTACATGGCGGCCGACGGGTAGAAGCCGCCTTGGAGCAGCAGCGGCACGCCGACCGCGTCGACGGCGATCCAGATCAGCCAGAACTCCACCCAGCCGCGGGCCATGCCGTAGGTGGCCAGCAGGCTGCCGACCAGGATCCAGGCGTCCGGCAGGGGCCCCCAGGAGCCGAGCGCGGCCAGCACCGGGTACGCGGCCGCGGTGCCGACCGCCGCGGCGGCGAGCAGGCCGAGCCGCTCCCGCCAGGTGGCCCAGCGCGGGGTGACCGCCGGGTGCTCGCCGCCGCCGGAGCGGCGGTTGCGCGACCAACGCCACCAGCCGTAGACGCTGACCGCGAAGAAGAAGACCTGCCGGCCGGCCTGGCCGTAGAGGTCGTGCGCCTGCGGGGTGGCGAACACCCCGCCGAGGAAGACGGTGAACAGCAGCGCGTTGCCGATCATGCCGACGGGCCAGGCCCAGACCACCCGGCGCAGCCCGAGCAGCGCGGAGGCGAGGCCGAAGACGTTGCCGACGATCTCCCGGACCAGCACCGGCGAGCCGGCCACGTGCACCTGGGCGTCGAGCAGCCAACCGAGCGGGCCGGTCACCGGACACCTCCGGCCGCGCGGTCGCCGAGCAGCCGCTCGACGTACTTGGCCAGCACGTCCACCTCGAGGTTGACCGGGTGGCCGACGCCCTTGGCGCCGAGGGTGGTGAGCTTCAGGGTGGTGGGGATCAGCCCGACGGAGAACCAGTCGTCGCCGACCTCCGCGACGGTCAGCGAGATGCCGTCGACGGTGATCGAGCCCTTCTCCACCACGTAGCGGGACAGCCCGGCGGGCAGCCGGAAGCGGACCGTCTCCCACTGCGCGGCCGGCTCCCGGGACAGCACCTCGCCGACCCCGTCGACGTGCCCCTGCACCAGGTGGCCGCCGAGGCGGCTGTTCAGCGCGGCGGCCCGCTCCAGGTTGACCGGGTCGCCGGGGCGCAGCGCGCCGAGCGCGGTGCGGCGCAGCGTCTCCCCCATCACGTCGGCGGTGAAGATCCCGCCGTCGACGTCGACCACGGTGAGACAGACCCCGTTGACCGCGATGGAGTCGCCGTGCCGGGCGTCCGAGGTGACCAGCGGGCCGCGGACCGCGACCAGTGCCGAGTCACCCCCGGTCTCCGTGGTCCGGACGATCTCGCCCAGTTCCTCGACGATGCCGGTGAACATGTCAGGCCTCCCTCTTCCGGGGCAGCGCGGTGATCCGCAGGTCGGGGCCGACCTGCGTAACGTCGGTGAGTTCCAGGTCGATGGCGTCGGCGATGGTGGTCACGCCGGCGTCCAGCAGCGCGGTCGGGCCGGCGCCGAGCAGCTTCGGCGCGACGTACCCGACGACCTTGTCGACCAGGCCGGCGGCGAGGAACGCGCCGGCCAGGGTGGGGCCGCCCTCCAGCAGCGCGGCCCGCACGCCGCGGTGGTGCAGCTCCGCGAGCAGCGCCGCGAGGTCGACCCGGCCGTCCGGGCCGGCGCCGACCTCCGCGGCGGTGGCCACCCACGTCCGGGCGGCGCCGTCGCGGACCCGGGCCTCGGCGGGGGTACGCCCCGAGCTGTCCACCACCACCCGCAGCGGCTGCCGGATGGCCAGGGTGCCGTCGCGCAGGTTGCGGGCGGTGAGCCGGGGGTCGTCGGCGAGCACGGTGCCCACCCCGGCGATGACCGCGTCGACGGTGCCGCGCAGGGCGTGCACGTCGATGCGGGCCGCCTCGGAGGTGATCCACATGCTGGTGCCGTCGGCCGCGGCGGAGCGCCCGTCGAGGGTGGCCGCGTACTTCCAGATGAGGTACGGCCAGCCGCGGCGCATCGAGGTGAGCCAGGCGATGTTGCCGGCCTCGGCCTCGTCGCCGCGTACCCCCAGGTCGACCTGGACGCCGGCGGCGCGCAGGGTGGCCGCGCCGCCGGAGGCGACCGGGTTGGGGTCCGGGACGGCGACCACCACGCGGGCGACGCCGGCCGTGATGAGGGCGTGGCTGCAGGGGCCGGTGCGGCCGGTGTGGTCGCAGGGTTCCAGGGTGACGACGGCGGTGCCGCCGCGGGCGCGCCGGCCGGCCTGGGCCAGCGCGACGATCTCGGCGTGCGGACCGCCCGCGTAGGCGTGGAAGCCCTCGCCGACGACCTCGCCGTCGGCGTCGAGCAGGACGCAGCCGACCACGGGGTTGGGGCTGGTGGCGCCGAGGCCGCGGGCGGCCAGCGCGATGGCACGACGCATCGCCTCGTCCACGGAGACGCTCGCCATCGCCAGCCCTGCCCTCTCGCTCGCCGGTCGCGCGCGGGCGGGTCGGGGACAGAACGGCACGGGTGCCGCGGACACGCGGCGGCGGAGATCCGGGGACGGCACAGCCGACCCCGGGGAGCCCACGCGGCGGCTGAGGGTGCTCAGCGCCCGGCAGGGCTCTCCCCGTCCCGCGCGCTGTCTCCCATCCGGACTTTCTGGGGGCGGACGAGCCGCACCCCAACCGTCGGCCCCGGATTCTCACCAGGTCCACCGTCCGGCCGAAGCCGTCCGGGTCGCGGGCTTACCACGGTCGGACCGTGGATCACCGCCGGTTCGGAATTTCACCGAGCCCCGCCAGCGCGTGGTGGGTTACACCGGAAGTCTTACACGTCGCGAGGCGGGTCGCGCCACAGAGGCGAGCTACTTCACAGCACGGGTCGGATCGTCACGTCACGCCCCGCCGGCGGTCGACCGCGACGTACGACCCGGGTTGGCTCTTGGCGACCGTTTTCATCTCGGAGGCCACGGCGATCGCCTCGAGGGGGTCGGTGAAGCGTTTGCCGGCGTCGGAGAGGGAGACGCCGATGGAGAGGGTGACCAGGGCGGCCCGGCGGATGTTGCCCCGCCGGTCCTTCAGCTCGACGAAGCCGCGCTCCCGGTCGGTCGGGTCGTAGAGGGCGTCGGCCGCCTTCTCGAAGTCGACCACGGCCCGGCTGGTCAGCGGCCGCACCTGGGACGGGGTGCACACGATGACGAAGTCGTCGCCGCCGACGTGGCCGAGGAAGGCCGGCGGCAGGCCGATCGAGACCACCGCCCGGTGCAGGCTGCGGGCGAGCGCCGAGATGAACTCGTCGCCGCGGACGAAGCCGTAGCGGTCGTTGACGCTCTTGAACCGGTCGATGTCGATGTAGCCGACGGCGTAGTCGACGCCGCTGCGCACCCGGTCGCTGATCTCCCGCCGGATCCGGCTGTTGCCGGGCAGCCCGGTCAGCGGGGAGACCTCCCGGAACTCCTTGTTGCGGCGCAGCGTGGAGCTGACCCGGGCGACCAGCTCGGCGGTGTCGAAGGGCTTGACCAGGTAGTCGTCGGCGCCCGCGCTGAGGCCGTTGACCTTGTCGGAGGTCATCCCCTTGGCGGTCAGCATGATCACCGGCAGGGCCGAGGTCATCGGGTCGGCGCGCAGCCGGCGGGTCAGCTCCAGCCCGTCGATCCGCGGCATCATGAGGTCCACCACGGCCAGGTCCGGCCGGTGCCGCTCGATGACCTCCAGGGCCTCCTGGCCGTCGCCGGCGTGCAGCACCTCGAAGCCGTGCAACCGCAGGTTGAACTCGACGAAGCGGGCGATGTCCTCGTCGTCGTCGACGACCAGGATCACGTCGGGTCGGTCGCCGGCCGGGTCCATGGTCAGACCCCGGTCGCTGCGCGTTCCGCCAGGCCGCGCAGCCGGCGGACCGCCTCGGCCGGGTCGTCGGCCCCGTAGACCGCGGTGCCCGCGACGAAGGCGTCGGCGCCCGCCGCGGCGGCCTGTTCGATGGTGTCCGCGGCGATCCCGCCGTCCACCTCGATGCGCAGCTCCAGGTGGCCGCTCGCGACGTGCCTTCGGGCGGCGCGCACCTTGTCGAGCAGTTGGGGGATGAACCGCTGGCCGCCGAAGCCGGCCTTGATCGTCATGATCAGCAGCGTGTCGAAGCTCGGCAGCAGGTCCAGGTACGGCTCGATCGGGGTGTCCCGGTCGATCGCCAGCCCCGCCTTCGCGCCGGCCGAGCGCAGGTCCTTGGCCAGCGCCACCGGGTCGTCGCACGCCTCGGCGTGGAACGTCACGTTGTACGCCCCGGCGTCGGCGTACCCGGGCGCCCAGCGCCGCGGGTCCTCGATCATGAGGTGCACGTCGAACGGAAGCTGGGTGGCCGCCCGCAGGCTCTGCACCACCGGCAGCCCGATGGTCAGGTTCGGCACGAAGTGGTTGTCCATGACATCCACGTGCAACCAGTCCGCGGCGTGCTCGACGGCGCGGACCTCGTCGGCGAGGCGGGCGAAGTCGGCGGCCAGGATGCTGGGCGCGACGATCAGCGGCGGTACGGTCACGGGGCCAGTGTACGAAGGCGGTCACCCGGCGTCCGCAGCGCGGCACCGCCGGGAGCCCGCTGTGACCCCGACGTGACCCGCCGTGCAGAATCGGCCGGTCCGGCGCGGAAAGTCGACACGAAAAGTCATCGGCGGCTGGCCGAACGATCGAAACAGGACGAAACTCCTACAGGGACTGTCACGTATGCTGCACGCCCGGTCGCGGGGAACGCCGCACGCGCCGCGGCGACCGGCTGTCATCTCCCGGGAAGGGCGGACGATGCGACGGTGGCTCCTGGCGCTGGCGCTGGCCGGCACGGCGACGGTGGCCCTGACCGGCTGCGTCCCACCGCACCGGGCCGACGGGGACCTCACCGACGACTGGGCCGCGCTGCCGGCGCCGCGCCTGTTCGTCCCCGCCACGGACGCCTGCCTGGCCCGGCTCACCGCCGTGGTGCAGGCCGCCACCTACGAGACGGTCGACTGTGCGGGCAGCCATCTGGCCGAGACGGTGCACGTGGGCACCTTCACCGGGCCGGCGGCGGAGGGCGCGCGTCCGGAGCCGGGCTCGCCCGGGCTGCGCACCGCCCGCGCCGAGTGCGACCAGCGGGCCCGGGAGGTGATCGGCGGGGACTGGCACTCCGCCCGGCTCACCTTGAACATCGCGCTGCCCCCGGTCACCGCCTGGGTGAGCGGCGCCCGCTGGTTCCGCTGCGACCTCGCCGAGACCGACAGCATCGACAACACCCGGCCCATCAACCGGGTGGGCAGCCTGCGCGGCGCCATGGTGGGCGACAGCCCGCTGGTACACCGCTGTTTCGACCCGAAGCTGATCGGCGACAACCTGAACTACATGGCCCCGGTGCTCTGCACCGAGCCGCACCGCGCCGAGTTCGTCGGCGTGTTCGAGGAACGGGACATGAGCTGGGCGGACTTCACCCGGGCCGCCCCCGAGGTGCACCGCCGCTGCATGGCGCTGATCGCCGCCTTCGCCGCGGTGCCGAACAACGCCGACCTGCCGTACCGGGCCGGTTCGATCTTCTACCCGCCGTCGCAGCGGGAGTGGGAGGAGGGCGACCGGGGGGTGCGCTGTTTCCTGTGGAGCGACGACCGGAAGCTGACCCGGTCGGTGCGCGGGGCCGGCCCGGAGGGACTGCCGGTCAGCTGAGCCCCGGTGTCGTATGCTGCACCGCCGAGGCGTACCCGGTGCTCCGCGCCGGTCGGGCGACCACGGACGACGGGGAGGTCGGTCGGGATGCGGCGATGGTGGGCGGTGGTCGCCGTGGGTGTCACGGCGGTGTTGGCGCTCGGCGGCTGCGGCGCGCCGGCCGGGGTCGACCGCGACCTGGCCGACGACTGGCCTGCGTTCGGCGCCCCGGTGGCCTTCCTGCCCCAGTCCGGCGCCTGCCACCCCACGGTCCAGGACGTCGGCTACCTCAGCGGCTGGAACCCGGTGGACTGCGCCGCGGCGCACCGCGCCGAGACGCTGTACGTGGGCACCCTGACCGGCCCGGACGCCGGGCGCGGCACTCCCCCGCGGGCCGGGTCGACCGGCGCCCGGACCGCGCACGCCGAATGCGCGAAGCAGGTCAACAAGGCCGTCGGCGCCGAGTGGCGCTCGGGTCGGCTGCGGCTGTCGGTGGTCTTCCCGTCGGCCCCGGCCTGGACCGGCGGGGCCCGCTGGTTCCGCTGCGACGCCGCCGAGGTGGCCAGCCTGGACGACGGCAGCGTCGTGGCGCGACGCGGCAGCCTGCGCAACGCCCTGAAGGCGGGCTCGCCCCTGGCGCTGGGTTGCTTCAACCCGAAGCTCAGCAAGGACGAGGTGGAGGAGATGCGGCCGGTCGCCTGCACCGCCAAGCACCACGCCGAGTTCGTCGGGGTCTACCGGTTCCCCGACCTCAGCTACGCCGAGTTCCAGCGCACCACGCTCCGGGCGCACAAGGGCTGCCGCGGGCTGATCGCGAAATACGTCAAGGTGCCCGACAACAGCGACATGGTCTACCGGGCCGGCACGATCATCTACCACCCCTACGAGGAGGAGTGGCAGGACGGCGACCGCGGCGTGCAGTGCTTCCTCTGGGTCTCGGACCGGACGCTGACCCGCTCGCTCAAGGGCGGCGGCAGCCGGGCCCTGCCGGTCACCTGAGCGGGAGCGGGGCGGACCCGCAGGTCCACCCCGCCCGGGTCACTCAGCCGACCTGGAGTGTCACGTCCTCGACGACGAAGCTGGTCTGGAGCGAGGCGTCCTCCACCCCGGTCCACTTCAGCGTGACGGTCTGCCCGGCGTACGCCGCCAGGTTGAAGCTGCGCTGGGTGTAGCCGCTCGCCTTGTTGAGGTTCGAGTAGGTCGCCAGCGTGGTCGTGCCGACCTGCACGGTCAGCTTGTCGTAGGCGGTGCTCGTCGTGGTCTCCGCCGTGTCGATGTGCAGCCAGAACGACAGCGTGTAGCTGGCGCACCCGGCCGGGATGCTCACCGACTGCGACAGCGTGTCGGTGTGGGTGCTGCCGTAGCCGTCGAGCCACGCCTTGTAGGAGCCCGTCCGGGCCGCCTGGCTCGTCGAGTTCGTGATGACGCCGGAGGTGGCCGTCCACGGCGTGCTGCCCGACTCGAAGCTGCTGTTGCCGATGAGCTGGCCGCCGGCGCAGCCGCCGGCGCCGGTCACCGTGAGGCTGTAGGCGGTGGTGCGGGTGACCGAGCCGGTGGCGTTGACCGTGATGGTGAAGGTGCCGGTGGTCGCCGATGCGGAGGCGCTGACCGTCATGGTGGCCGAGCCGCCGGAGGTGACCGAGGACGGGCTGAAGCTCACCGTCACCCCGCTCGGGGCGCCGGTGGCCGACAGGCTCACCGTCTGGGCGCTGCCGCTGGTGGTGGCGGTGCTGACCGTCGCGGTGGTGGAGCCGCCCCGGGCGACGCTGCCGGAGGTGGGGCTCACCGCGACGGAGAAGTCGTTGGTCGGGGTGCCGCCGCCGACCGCGAGCTGCCAGATCGCGTACGCCACACCGTCGGCGCTGCGGTTGAGCACCGTCGCGCCGATGTTGGCGGTGGTGTCGCAGGAGCGGTGGTAGCAGGGGTCGTACGCCGAGTTGGCGGTGCCGCCCCACTTGCTCACCTGGGCGCTGGTCTTGCGCGCGCTGGCGCCGGCCGCGTAGCCGGAGGTGGGGATGCCGGCCTGCTGGAAGGAGTAGTCGTCGGAGCGGCCCTGGCCCTCGACGTTCTCCTCGGGCTGGAGGTTCAGCGAGTCCCAGTACGCCTTCAGCGGCGCGGCCGTGGTGGAGGTGAGCCGGTTGATGAAGTAGCCGCCGTTGGTCGAGCTCACCATGTCGAAGTTGTAGTAGCCCTTGATGTAGCCCTTCTGGGTGGCGCTGAGCGAGTTGACGTAGAACTCCGAGCCGTTGAGGCCCTGCTCCTCGTCGGTCCACCAGGCGAACCGCACCCGCTTGGTCATGCTCGGGTTCTGACCGGCCAGGACCAGCGCGTTCTCCAGCAGGGTGGCCGAGCCGGAGCCGTTGTCGTTGATGCCCGGGCCGGCGGAGACGCTGTCCAGGTGCGCGCCGAACATGACGACCTGGTCGGCCGGGCCCTGCGGCCACTCGGCGACGAGGTTGTTCGACCGGTAGGTGCAGGTCGTGCAGACCTGCTCGGAGACCGTGTAGCCGGCGGCCTGGAGCTTGGCCTTCACGTAGCTGACGGAGGCGGTGTAGCCGGCCGAGCCGGCCCGCCGGTTGCCGCCGTTGCTGCTCGCGATGCTGTTGAGCTGGGTGAGGTGGGCCTGGACGTTGGTGACCGAGATGTCCGGCGCGGTGGCGGCGAGCGCGGGGGCGGCGCTCGCCGGGGCGGGGGCGGCCAGGGTCGCCGTCACGGCGGCGAAGAGGGCGAGCGCGAGGCCCGCGGTCGGCGTTCTGCGTCTCATGGGGACTCCTCGTGGGGGTCGGCGGGACGTGCTGGCGGGGTGGGCGCGACCCGTGGGCCCCGGTGGGAGCCTCGGCGTCGGCGGACCGGCGCTCGGACAGTTACATGCATCGATGTAAGAGTCAACGGAGATGTCACATGACACAAAGCGGGACCGGCGTCGCCGGTCCCGCTTTTGTGGTCCACCTCTGGACATTCGGCCCGTCGGCGGGCCCGCGCTCAGCCCCTGCGCAGCACCGCCAGGAACATGGCGTCCGTGCCGTGCCGGTGCGGCCACAACTGGACCGTGGGGCCGTCCCCCAGCCCCGGCATGCCGGCGGGCAGCAGCGGGCGGGCGTCGACGAAGTCGACCGGGAAGCCGCACCGGCGGGACGCCTCGGTCACCGTCACGTGCGTCTCCACGACGTGCGGCGAGCAGGTCACGTAGGCGACCAGGCCGCCCGGCCGGACGGCGCGCAGCGCGGCGGTGAGCAACTCCCGCTGCAACCGGGTCAGCGGCGGCAGGTCCGACGGCTGGCGGCGCCAGCGGGACTCCGGCCGCCGGCGCAGCGAGCCGAGGCCGGTGCATGGGGCGTCGACCAGCACCCGGTCGAAGTGCCCCTCCGGCAGCTTCGGATCGGCCCCGACCGTGCGCCCGTCGGTGTGCAGCACGGCGACCGGCAGGCCCCGGGTGGCCTGCTCGACCAGCCGGGCCCGGTGCTCGGCGACCTCGACCGCGGTGAGCCGGGCGCCGCGCTCCGCGGCCAGGGCGCCGAGCAGGCCGGCCTTGCCGCCCGGGCCGGCGCACAGGTCGAGCCAGCGGCCGTCCGGGCCGTCCAGCGGCGCCACCGCGAGGGCGTTCGCCACCAGCTGGGAGCCCTCGTCCTGGACGTGCGCGCGCCCCTCGGCCACCGCCGCCAGCTCACCCGGCGCGCCGCCGGAAAGGTAGACCGCGTAGGGCGAGAAGGCGCCGGGCGCCCCGCCGACCTCGTCGGCCAGCGCCACCGGGTCGGCCAGCCCGGGCCGGGCGCACAGGTGCACCGGCGGGCGCTCGTTGTCCTCCATGAGCAGCCGGGCCGTCTCGCGCAGGTCACCGCCGAGCGCCTCGGCGAAGGCCCGCACGATCCACTGCGGGTGGCTGTACGCCAGCGCGAGGTGGCCGATCGGGTCCGTCTCCTCGGACGGGGCGAGCTTCGCCACCCAGCCGTCGACGTCGCGGCTCGCCACCTCGCGGAGCACCGCGTTGGCGAAGCCGGTGGCCCCGGGGCCCACGGTCCGGACGAGGTCCACGGTGGACGACACGGCCGCGTGCGCCGGCACCCGGGTGTGCAGCAGTTGGTACGTCCCGAGCCGCAGCGCGTCGCGCACCGGCGGGTCGATCCGCTGCACGTCCCGGCCGGCCGCGTCCGTGATGATCGCGTCCAGGGTGCCGGTGTGCCGTAGCGTGCCGTAGGTCAGCTCGGTGGCGAAGGCGGCGTCCCGGCCAAACAGACCCTCGTCGCGCAGCATGGCCGGCAGCACGAGGTTGGCGTACGCGTCGTCCCGGTGCACCGCCGCGATCGCCTGGAACGCGACGTGCCGGGGCACGTCGACGGCCGGCCGGACCGGCCGCCGGGGGCCACCCCGCCGGTCGGCGCCGAAGCGCCCCTCGCGCGAGCGCTCGCCCCGAGGCCCGGACGGCCCGGTCACGCGAGCACCTCGCCGGCGGCGACCCGGGCGCCGCGCGCCCAGTCGCCGGCCGACATGGCCTTCTTGCCGGCCGCGCGCACCTCGCCGAGCTGCACCGGGACGGTGCCCGTGCCGGCCAGCACCCGCGACTTCTCCACCAGCAGCTCGCCCGGCTTCAGCTCCGGGCCGTTGGCCACCGCGCTGACCGGGCCGAGCTTGACCCGGTCGCCCCGGAACGTGGTCCACGGGCCGGGGGCCGGGGTGCAGGCGCGGATCCGGCGGTCCACCGCGAAGGCGGGGTCGGCCCAGCGGACGCGGGCGTCCTCGACGGTCAGCTTCGGCGCCAGGGAGACCCCGTCGGCCGGCTGCGGCTCGGCCCGGGCGGTGCCGGCCGCCAGCGCGTCGAGCACCGCGACCAGCAGCCCGGCGCCGGAGTGGGCGAGCCGCTCCAGCAGGTCGCCGGAGGTGTCGGCGGGCCGCACCTCGTCGGTGACGGTGCCGTAGACCGGGCCGGTGTCCAGCCCTTCCTCCAGCTGGAAGACGCTGGCCCCGGTCAGCTCGTCGCCGTGCAGCACGGCGTGCTGCACGGGCGCCGCGCCGCGCCAGGCGGGCAGCAGCGAGAAGTGCAGGTTGATCCAGCCGAGCCGCGGGATCTCCAGCGCCGCCGGCGGCACCAGCGCGCCGTAGGCGACCACGGGCACGCAGTCCGGAGCCAGCTCGCGGAGCCGGTCCAGGAACTCGGGCTCGCGCGGCCGGGCCGGGGTGAGCACCTCGACGCCGTGCGCGTCGGCCCAGGCGCCGACCGGGGACCGGACCAGACCCCTTCCCCGGCCGGCGGGCGCGTCGGGGCGGGTGACCACGGCGAGCAGGTCGTGGCCGGAGGCGGCGACCGCGTCCAGCGCGGGGACCGCGACGGCCGGCGTGCCGGCGAAGACCAGGCGCATCCGGGTCACCGCCCCAGGCCGAACGGGTTCGCGGCGGCGTGCGGGCTGAGCTTGACGGTCGGCGGGGCGGCCTCGTCGTACCACTCGGCCTGGCGGATCGCCTTCATGGCCTCCTTGCGACCGGCCGGGTCGAGCCGGTCGACGAAGAGCACCCCGTCGAGGTGGTCGGTCTCGTGCTGCACGCAGCGGGCCATCAGGCCGGTGCCGACGATCTGCAGCGGGTCGCCGTAGCCGTTGAAGCCCTTGGCGATGACGTTCTGCCGGCGCTTCGTGTCGAAGTAGAGCCCCGGGATGGACAGGCAGCCCTCCGGGCCGTCCTGCTCCTCCTCGTCGGGAAACTCCAGCACCGGGTTGACCAGGTGCCCCAGGACGTCGTCGACGTCGAAGGTGAACACCCGCAGGCCCACCCCGAGCTGCGGCGCGGCCAGGCCGGCGCCGCTCTGCTCGCGCATCGTGTCGGTCAGGTCGGCGACGAGCTTGCGCAGCTCGACGTCGAAGTCGACGACCGGGTCGGCCGGCGTGCGCAGCACCGGATCGCCGAACAGACGGATGGGCTGGACGGTCACGCGGAGTGGCTCCTTGTCTGGGACGGGTGGTGCCGTACCAGTCTACGGAGTCGATCCGGTCGCCCCGGCCGGCGTACCGCGATCGGTGACCGGCGACGCCCCGTCACCCACGGTAACCGGCAGGGTGGCGTATCCGCGCAGGGTGAGCCGGACCCGCCGCTCGCCGCGCCCGGCCAGGGCGAGGCCGGGCAGCCGGCGCAACAGCAGCGGGAACGCCACCTGCGCCTCCAGCCGGGCCAGGCCCGCGCCGAGGCAGTAGTGCGGGCCGGCGCCGAAGGACAGCGGGTGCACCTGCGGGCGCCACGGGTCGAACCGCTCCGGCTCCGGATAGCGGCCCGGGTCCCGGTTGGCCGCGCCGAGCATCACGATGAGCCAGCTCCCGGCCGGCAGGTCCACGCCGCCGTGCCGGGCCGGCTCGGTGCTCATCCGGGAGGTGAGCTGCACCGGGGAGTCGTAGCGCAGCAGCTCCTCGACGTAGCCGGGCGCGAACTCGGGGTGCTCGCGCAGCGCCGCCGCGTCGCGGGGATGGTCGAGAAGCACCACCAGGCCGTTGCCGAGCAGGTTGGTGGTCGTCTCGAAGCCGGCCACCAGCAGCACGATCAGGTTCGCCAGCAGCTCGTCGCCCGAAAGCCGGTCACCGTCGGTGTCGTGCGCCTGGACCAGCGCGGTGGTCAGGTCGTCGGCCGGTGCGCGCCGGCGGGCCGCCACCAGCTGGGTGAAGTAGTCGCGCAACTCGCCCGCGCCCCGGTCGGCCACCGCCAGCTCCTCGGGGGTGATCTCGGGCTCCAGCACGCCGGTCAGGTCGGTGGCCCAGCGCCGGAACAGCGGCCGGTCGGCCGCCGGCACCCCGAGCAGCGCGCAGATCACCCCCACCGGCAGCGGGTACGCGAACTCGGCCATGAAGTCGACCGGCGCGGCGTCCCGGCCGCGCTCCAGCATCCCGTCGATCAGCCGGTCGGCCTGCGCCTCGACCACCTCCCGCATGGCGGCGATGCGGCGCGGGGTGAAGGCCCCCGCCGCCAACCGACGCATCCGGCTGTGGTCGGGCGGGTTGGTGCGCAGCATCGACCGGGAGATCGACAGGACCGCGGGGCTCTCTCGCCAGCCGGGCAGGAACTGGTCGCGCAGGTCGTCGTCCATCACCCCGAACCGGGCGTCGCGGAGGATCGCGTCGGCCTCGGTGTAGCCGGTCACCACGTAGAAGACCGGCCCGGCCTGGACCACCGTGCCGTGCGCGCGCAGCCGTTCGTACGTCGGGTAGGGGTCGACCCGTCCCGAGGGCGACATCAGCAGCGCGAGGGCGTCAGCAGGATCCACGGTCGGCCTCCCAGGCATCGGAGACCTTCATCATGCTCCGGCGCGGCCGATCGGGCGATCCCGTCGCCGTGCCCGCGGCCCCGGTCAGGCGCCGGCGCCCGGCTCCCCGGCCAGCACCGCGTCCCCGCCGAGCAGGGCGTGCTCGGGCAGCGGCAGCGCGAGGCCGTGCGCGGCCTCCCAGTCGTGGATCAGGCTGGGCCGGGCCTGGGCGGCGAAGAAGTCGACAGCGCTCAACCCGCCGACCACCGGCTCGTCGACCTCGGCGACCAGCCGGGCGGGAACCAGCGGGAAGCCGCTCTGCAAGGCGGCGCTGAGCCGGCGGTGGCCGTCGACCACGAAGAAGTACTCGCCGGTGTAGCCGATGGTCAGCGGCTCCAGGGCCTCGTCGCCGGACCCGGCCACCTCGCCGACGAACTCCGAGTCCCACAGACCGCGCAGCGTGGCGATGTCCTCGGTCGGGTAGACCCGGGCCGGGTCGAGCAGCAGCAGCGGCTGGCCGTCGCGCAGCACGTCCGCGCCGAGCCGCCCCTCGTAGACGTCGACGACGTGCTGGATCACCTGCTCCGGGGTGGCCCGGGTGGTGTCGCAGACGAGGTCGTAGTTGCGCAGGCGGGCCTTGTCGACGCCGTAGCGCACGATGAACCGGCTGCGCTCGCTCTCGCTGCGCTCGCGGAGCTTGGCCTTCGCCTCCTCCATCGAGGTGTAGCTCTCCGCCGGGCCGGACGGGCGGGCCAGCACCCGCCGGGCCGCCTCGGTCGGCTCGGTGATCATGTGCACCTTGAGCGCGTCGGTGAAGAAGTGCCAGGCCAGCCGGGAGTCCATGACGAGGCTCTCGCCGGAGGCGGCGATGTCCCGCTGGAGCTGGTCGACGTAGCCGTCGACGGCCTGGTCCAGCTCGGCGTGCAGGTTGAGCTGCAGGGCGGTCATCTGCCGCTCCTGGGCCATCTGGCGGTAGAGGTCGCCGACGCTGACCCGGCGCAGCCCCAGCCGCTTGGCGATCTCGACGGAAACGGTGCTCTTGCCGCTGCCGAGGTCACCGTTGAAGACGATCGACTGACGAACGGTCACGACTGGTCCACCCCTGATCACCGGCTGATTGACATCATCGAATCCGCGTCGGCTCGACGCACTCCCGCTTCGCCGCGCCGCGCCCGGGAGCCGTCGTGCGCCTGGGCATGACGGGCGATGCTATCACGCGTTCTCCACCCATTTGCCGGACGCGGTGTGCGGCAAACCCCAGCTCACGACCGTACGCGACGGTCCGGGTGCGGCACGTCACGGGCGGCGGGCGGGCTCAGAACAGGCTCAGCGGGTCGATCTGGAGCCGGACCGGGTCCGCCGCCTTGCGGGCGCTGCGCTGGCCGGCGGCCGCGTGCAGCGCCCCGGCCAGGGCGGCCGCCCGGGCGCGGGGCACCCGCACCAGCATCCGTTCCCGCCCCTCGTCGGCCGGCACCGGGCCGAGCACCTCGGCACCGTCCGGCAGCCGGGTGCCGGCCAGCAGGTCGGCCACCGCGTCGGCCCCGCCGGTGACGCTGGCCATCCGCACCGCCGGCGGGAAGCCCAGCTCACGGCGCTCGGCCAGCTCCCGGGTGGCGAACCAGGCGGAGTCCCAGCGCAGCAGCGCCTGCACGGGCGCGAGCGCGCCGTCGGCGACCACCACCACCCGGCCGCCGGCCGGCCCGGGCCGGGCCAGCGCGGCCGCGGCCAGCCACCGGCGCAGCGCCTCCTCCCCCGCCCGCAGGTCGGCCCGCGTGAGCAGGGCCCACGAGTCGAGCAGCAGCACGGCCCCGTAGCCGCCCTCGGCGACCGGTTCCGCCCCCGGGGTGGCGATCACCAGACCCGCGCCGGCCGGCACGCCGTCGAGCACCTCCTCCCGCCCGGAGGTGCGCACCGGCACCCCCGGGAACGCCCGGCCCAGCTCCTCGGCGGTCCGCCGGGCGCCGGTGACCGACGCGCGCAGCCGCCGCCCCCCGCACTCCGGGCAGGCGTACGCGGCGGCGACCCGCCCGCACCAGCGGCAGGCGGGCACCCCGTCGGCCGACGGCAGGCCCAGCGGCCCGGCGCAGTGCGGGCAGCGGGCCGGGGCCCGGCACTCGGCGCAGGCCACCGAGGGCAGGTAGCCGCGGCGGGGCACCTGCACCAGCACCGGCAGGTCGGCGCGGAGCGCGTCCCGGGCGGTCGTCCAGGCCAGGCTGGGCAGCCGGGCGGTGGCGGCCCCCGGGTCCCGGGCCAGGTGCGGGTCGTCACCGGTCGGCGCGATCGCCGGCATGCGGGCCCGGACGGTCGCCCGGTCGGCGGCCACCTCGCGGGCCCAGCCGGTCTCCACCAGCAGTTGGGCCTCGGCGGTGCGGGCGTAGCCGCCCACGAGGGCGGCGGTCCCCCCGAGCTGGGCGCGGGTGAGCAGCACCTCCCGGGCGTGCGGGTAGGGCGCCCTCGGCTCGGCGTGCAGGTCGTCCCCGTCGTCCCAGACGGCGACCAGGCCGAGCCGCTCGACCGGGGCGAACATGGCCGCCCGGGTGCCGATCACCACGGGCACGTCGCCGCGCCGGGCCGCGAGGAAGGCGCGGTAGCGGCGGGCCGGACCGGCCGCCGCGGAGAGGCAGGCGTGCCGTCCCGGCCCGAGGACGGCGGTCAGGGCCGCGTCGAGCCGGTCCAGGTCCCGGGCGTCGGCCACCACGACCACCGCGCCCCGGCCGCCGGCCACGGTGGCCGCCACGGCGTCGGCGTACCGGTCGGCCCAGTCCTCGCCGGGCAGCGCGGACCAGACGGCCCGGGGTGCCCGGCCGGCGGTGAGGGCGCGCAGGAGGGCCGGCCCGGCCGGGTAGTCGCGCCAGCCTCGCGGGTCGACCGGCGTGGGGTCGGTCACCTCGCCCGGGGCGTCGTCCGTGTCGGCCGTGTCGGTCGCCGTGACGTCCTTCTCGACCCGGGCGTGCCGGGGCGGGACGGCGAGCCGGAGCACGTCGGCGAGGCTGCCGGCGTAGCGGTCGGCGACCGCGCGGGCCAGCGCGGCCACCTCCGGCGCCAGCACCGGCACCGGGGAGACGACCTTCTCCAGGTACGCCAGCTTCGGGTGCGCGGACTCGGCGACGCGCTCCAGCAGCCAACCGTCGACGAGCTGCCCGGCGAAGCGGACCTTCACCCGCACCCCGGGCCGGGCGTCGGCGTCCAGGGTGTCGGGGACGAGGTAGTCGAAGGGCCGGTCGAGGTGCGGCAGGGGCACGTCCACGCAGACACGAGCGACCGGCGACCCCTCGGCGGGTCGCCGGTCGCCGCGCCTGGCGCCGGTCAGGCTCCCGCGGCCGACTTGAGGTCGGCGGCCCGGTCGGTGCTCTCCCAGGTCAGGTCCGGCAGCTCGCGGCCGAAGTGACCGTAGGCGGCGGTCTGCTGGTAGATCGGGCGGAGCAGGTTGAGGTCCCGGATGATCGCGGCGGGGCGCAGGTCGAAGACCTCGGCGACGGCCTTCTCGATCGAGGCGACCGGCACGGTCTCGGTGCCGAAGGTCTCGATGAAGAGGCTCACCGGGTGGGCCTTGCCGATGGCGTACGCGACCTGCGCCTCGCAGCGCTCGGCCAGGCCGGCGGCGACCACGTTCTTGGCGACCCAGCGCATCGCGTACGCGGCCGAGCGGTCCACCTTGGACGGGTCCTTGCCGGAGAACGCGCCGCCGCCGTGGCGGGCGTAGCCGCCGTAGGTGTCGACGATGATCTTCCGGCCGGTGAGGCCGGCGTCGCCCATCGGGCCGCCGATCTCGAAGCGCCCGGTCGGGTTGACCAGCAACCGGTAGCCCTCGGTGTCCAGGCCGAGGCCCTCCAGCTCCGGGGTGATGACGTGGTCGCGGACGTCCGGCGTGAGCAGCGATTCGAGCGAGATGTCGGCCGCGTGCTGGCTGGAGACCACGACGGTGTTGAGCCGCGCCGGGCGCAGCCCGTCGTACTCGATCGTCACCTGGGTCTTGCCGTCGGGCCGCAGGTAGGGGATGGTGCCGTCCTTGCGAACCTGGGCGAGCCGGCGGGCCAGCCGGTGGGCGAGCGCGATCGGCAGCGGCATCAGCTCGGGCGTCTCGGAGCAGGCGAAGCCGAACATCATGCCCTGGTCGCCGGCGCCCTGCGCGTCCAGCGCGCTCTCCGACGAGCCGGTGCGCAGCTCGAACGCGTTGTCGACGCCCTGCGCGATGTCCGGCGACTGGGCGCCGATGGAGACGCTCACGCCGCAGGAGGCGCCGTCGAAGCCCTTCTTCGACGAGTCGTAGCCGATCGACAGGATGGTGTCCCGCACGATGGTGGGGATGTCGGCGTACGCCTTCGTGGTCACCTCGCCGGCGACGTGCACCTGGCCGGTGGTGATCAGGGTCTCGACCGCCACGCGGCTGTGCGGGTCCTGGGCGAGCAGTGCGTCGAGAATGCCGTCACTGATCTGGTCGGCGATCTTGTCCGGGTGGCCTTCCGTGACCGATTCGGACGTGAAGAGACGTGTCACGGCACTCCTAAGCATGTGAAGACTTTTAAAGGTCGCTCGGCGGCAGTTTAGTCACCGTGCTCCCAGGGTGACCCGGGGAACCGGAGAGTGACCAACCGTCAGGACCGCCCCGGCAACCGGGCGGCCACGAGGTCCCAGACGGCGTCGGCCAGGTCCTCCTTGGGCTGCTCGGGCATCCGGTGCACCGACCCGTCCGCCCCGATCACGGTGGCGGCGTTGGTCTCGGCCCCGAAGACCTTGTCCACCCCGACCTCGTTGATCACGATGAGGTCGGCCCGCTTGCGGGCGAGCTTGGCCCGGCCGTTGGCCTCGGCGTCGCCGGTCTCCGCCGCGAAGACCACCAGCACCTGCTCCGGTCGCCGGCGCCGGCCCAGCTCGGCCGCGATGTCCGGGTTGGTGACCAGCTCGATCGTGGGCGCGCTGCCGTCGTCCGACTTCTTGATCTTACCGGGCGCGTACGTCGCCGGGCGGAAATCGGCGGGTGCGGCGGCCATCACCACGGCGTCCGCGTCGGCGGCCGCCTCGAGGGTCGCCTTGCGCAACTCCTCGGTGCTGCCCACCCGGACCAGGTCCGCACCGGCCGGATCGGCGAGCGCGACGTTGGCCGAGACCAGGGTGACCCGGGCGCCCCGGGCCACGGCGGTGCGGGCGAACGCGTAGCCCTGCTTGCCGGAGGAGCGGTTGCCGAGGAAGCGGACCGGGTCGAGCGGCTCCCGGGTGCCGCCGGCGGTGACCACCACGTGCCGGCCGGCCAGGTCGGCGGGGGCGGCGCCGCCGCGGGCCAGGGCCCGGCGGGCGACCGCGAAGATCTCGGCCGGGTCGGGCAGCCGCCCCTTGCCGGTGTCCTTGCCGGTGAGCCGGCCGACCGCGGGCTCGATCACCAGGACGCCGCGGGACCGCAGGGTGGCCACGTTGGCGACGGTGGCCGGGTGCTCCCACATCTCCGTATGCATGGCCGGCGCGAGCACCACCGGGCAGCGCGCGGTCAGCAGGGTGTTGGTGAGCAGGTCGTCGGCGAGCCCGTGGGCGGCCTTGGCGAGCAGGTCGGCGGTGGTGGGCGCCACCACGACCAGGTCGGCGTGCTGCCCGAGGCGGACGTGGGGCACCTCGTGCACGTCGGACCAGACGTCGTCGGCGACCGGCTGGCCGGAGAGCGCGGCCCAGGTCGGCGCCCCGACGAAACGGAGCGCCGACGCGGTCGGCACGACCCGGACCCGGTGACCCGACTCGGTGAGGAGCCGGAGCAGCTCACACGCCTTGTAGGCGGCGATGCCGCCACCGACCCCGAGGACGATCTCGGCGGCCATCGGCGCGGGCGGGGCTTACGGCTGGTCGGTCGGCTCGGCGGTGAGCAGACCCGCGTTGATCTCGCGCATGGCGATGGAGAGCGGCTTCTCCTGGGGGGTGGTCTCCACCAGCGGGCCGACGTACTCCAGCAGGCCCTCACCGAGCTGGCTGTAGTAGGCGTTGACCTGGCGCGCGCGCTTGGCGGCGAAGATGACCAGCGCGTACTTCGAGGTGGTCTTCTCGAGGAGCTCGTCGATCGGCGGGTTGGTGATGCCTTCGGGGTTGGCGATGGATCCCACGAATTAACCTCTGCGTCGTTGTGCACCGCCCGGGGGCGGTGGCCTCTCAGGAGCGGTGGCCTCTCAACCGCTCGGGCGCGGTCGGGCCGGAGCCAGGAAGGAAGAACCGAGCAAGCCTACCAGCTCCTCGGCCGCGCGCTCGGTCCGGTCGTGCACGACGGCGTGTGCGAAGGCGGCCGCGACGGCGGGGTCCGGCCGGTACGCCGGCGGGACGAGCAGCACCAGCCGCGCGTCCGGCGCCACGGCCCGGACGGCGAGCGCGCCGGGCAGGTCCAGCGGGAGCAGCACGGGCCGCCCCTCGGCGAGCCGGGACCGCACGCCCGCGCGCGGCACCCCGCGCCGGTGGGGCCCGATCCGGCTCCACTCCAGCAACTCGTCGGCCGCGACCATCCGGTCGAAGTCGCCCGCGCCGACGAAGAGCCGGTCGACGCCGTCCACCTCGCCGGGGCAGGCCGACCGGGTGGTCGCGGCCACCGGCACCCACACGGACGGAAAGCGCGCCCGGACCAGCTCGACGACACTCTCCCGGCCGGCCCCCGAAGGTCCGGCCAGGACAGTGAGCCGAGCCGCCGGGCGCGCCTCGTCATCCGTGCTCACCGCTTGTTTCTACACGGTGGGCCGTTCAGTTGGCGGCGAACTCTCCAAGCAGCGCCTTGCGCTGCTGCTCGCCCAGGCCACGCAGCCGACGGCTGTCAGCGATCTTGAGCTTCTCCATGATCTGGGTGGCTCGGATCTTGCCGATGCCCGGCATCGCCTGGAGCACGGCCGAAACCTTCAGCTTGCCCACGACGTCGTCGGACTCGGCCCGCTCGAGGACGGTGGCGAGGGTGGTCTTGCCCTGCTTGAGCTGCTCCTTCAGCTCAGCACGGGCCTTGCGGATCTCCGCGGCCTTCTCCAGCGCGGCAGCGCGCTGTTCGGGGGTCAGTGACGGGAGCGGCACCAGTTCTCCTCAGGTCCCTAGTACGGCGGGCGGGGCGCACCACCGCAGCTGTGAAACGTGGTGTCGCTGGCAACCAAAGGGGTCAGTGGTTCCCAGCGCGGGGAAAACTAGCGGTCAACGGCGTTTTCGGCAACGTGGGCGCGCGAAGATCAACGGAAAGTGACCGAGCCGTCAGTCAGTCCCGCGTGGCCAGGGCGGCCCGGCACTCGGCCAGTACCCGGTCGGTGGCGGCGCGCAACGCGGCCTGGTCCGGCCCCGCGCCCAGCACCTCCCGGGAGTACGACGGCAGCACCGAGGGCAGGGCGGAGCCGAAGACGACACGCAGGTCGGCGGCCGTCGCACCCTGCGCGCCGAGCCCCGGGGCGAGCAGCGGACCGTTCACGGCGGTGAGGTCGTGACCGGTGTCACCGATCGTCGCGCCGACCACGAGCCCGAAGCTGCCGAGCGGCTCGGCACCCCGGTTGAGCTGGGAAATCTCGTCGATCACGGTCTGCGCCACGGTGCGCCCGTCGGCCCCGACGGCGCGCTGCACGGCGGCTCCCTCGGGATTCGAGGTGAGCGCCAGGACGAAGACGCCGCCGCCGTGCGCGGCCGCCAGCTCGAACATCGGCGCGAGCGAACCCACCCCCAGGTAGGGGCTCGCGGTGACCGCGTCGACATACAGCGGGCTGGATGGATCAAGGTACGCCGAGGCGTACGCGCTGACCGTCGAGCCGATGTCGCCGCGCTTGACGTCGAGGAGAACGAGCGAGCCCGCATTTCGCAACTGTCGGATAGTTGACTCAAGAATTCCGACCCCGCGCGCCCCGAATCGCTCGAAGAACGCCGACTGGGGCTTGACCACGGCCACCCGGTCACCGATGGCCTCCACCACCCTCCGGCAGAACCGGTCCAGGCCGTCCACGTCGTCGGTCAGCCCCCAGCGGGCCAGCAGCCCGGGATGCGGGTCGATTCCCACGCAGAGCGGTCCCCGCTCGGCCACGGCCCGGTGCAGGCGGGCGCCGAAGGTCTCCATCGCGTCTCTCCCTCTCCTGGCGCGGCACCGGGCCGCGTCGTTGTCCGGCGACGGCGTTCCGCCGCCGTGCGTCTCGTCCGCCGGCCGGCCCGGCGGCCGTCCGGCGCGTGCCGCGCCGGGCTCAGCCGGCCTTGACGGCCGCGGCCACGCCGGCCGCGATCCGGGCCACGTCCGCGTCGTCGCAGACGTACGGCGGCATGGTGTAAACGAGGTCCCGGAACGGGCGCAGCCAGACGCCCTGCGCCACCGCGGCGGCGGTGGCCCGGGGCAGGTCCACCTCGTGGTCGAGCTGCACCACGCCGATCGCGCCGAGCACCCGGACGTCGGCCACCCCGGGGGCGTCGCGCAGCGGCGCCAGGCCGGCCCGCAGCCCCTCTTCGATGCCCGCCACCCGGGCGGCCCAGTCCCCGGCCCGCAGCAGGTCCAGGGAGGCGTTGGCGACCGCGCAGGCGAGCGGGTTGCCCATGAAGGTGGGGCCGTGCGCCAGCACCCCGTCGGCGGAGATGCCCCGGGCCACCTCGGGGGTGCAGAGCGCCGCGGCCAGGGTGAGGTACCCACCGGTGAGCGCCTTGCCGACGCACAGCACGTCCGGGGCGACCCCGGCGTGCTCGGCCGCGAACATGGTGCCGGTCCGGCCGAAGCCGGTGGCGATCTCGTCGAAGACCAGCAGGATCCCGTGCGCGCGGGTCACCTCGCGCAGCACCCGCAGGTAGTGCGGGTGGTGGAAGCGCATCCCGCCGGCGCCCTGCACCACCGGCTCGACGATCACCGCGGCCAGCTCGCCGGCGTGCCGCTCCACCGCGTCCACCAGCGCCGCCTCGTACGCCGGGTCGGGCGGGGTGTCGAAACCGGACGGTGGCACCGGCGCGAACACCTGCCGGGGCAGCACGTCGCCCCAGAGGTGGTGCATGCCGCCCTCCGGGTCGCAGACGCTCATGGGGTGGAACGTGTCGCCGTGGTAGCCGCCGCGCCAGGTGCCCAGCCGGCGGCGTTCCGGCCGCCCCAGGGCCCGCTGGTACTGCAGGCACATCTTCACGGCCACCTCGACGCTGACCGAGCCGGAGTCGGCCAGGAAGACGTGCTCCAGGCCGTCCGGGGCCAGCTCCACGAGGGTTCGCGCCAGGCGCACCGCGGGCTCGTGGGTGAGGCCGCCGAACATCACGTGGCTCATCCGGCCGAGCTGGTCGGTGACGGCGGCGTCCAGCACCGGGTGCCGGTAGCCGTGGATCGCCGCCCACCAGGACGACATCCCGTCGACCAGTTCCCGGCCGTCGGCCAGCCGCAGCCGCACGCCCTCGGCACTGTCCACGACGTACGGTGGGTTGGCCGGCGGCAGGGCCGCGTACGGGTGCCAGACGTGCCGGCGGTCGGCGGCGAGGATCTCCTCGGGCGTCACGGTTCTCCTTCGTGGTGTCGGCGCGGTCCGGCAACTCCCGCGCGGCGCGACCGCCGCCGCGCCGCGACCTGGAGTCGTCGTCCGGCGCGGGTCAGCGCCGGGCGGCCGCCCGGGCCACCGACCGGACCAGGGCCGGGCCCCGGTAGATGAAACCGGTGTAGAGCTGGACGAGGCTCGCGCCGGCGTCGAACATCCGGGTCGCGTCGTCCGGGTCGAGGATGCCCCCCACCCCGATCACCGGCAGCCGGCCGCCGGTCTCCCGGTGCACGAAGGCGACCACGTCGCGGGCGCGGGCGGTCAGCGGGCGGCCGGAGAGCCCGCCGGCCTCCGCGCCGCGCGCCCGGTCGGCCGGGGCGAGCCCGTCGCGGGCCAGGGTGGTGTTGGTGGCGATCACCCCGGCCGCGCCGCGGTCGAGGCAGACCTCCAGCAGCTCGGCGACGGCTGCCTCGGTGAGATCGGGGGCGATCTTCACGAGCACCGGCTTCTCCCCCACGAGCGCCGCGAGCAGCGCGTCCAGGTGGGACCGGTCCTGAAGGGACCGCAGCCCCGGGGTGTTCGGTGAGGACACGTTGACCGCGAAGTAGTCCCCGTGCCCCTTCAGCGCGCGGTGGGAGGCCAGGTAGTCCTCGACGGCCTCGTCCAGCGGGGTCACCTTGGACTTGCCGAGCGAGATGCCGAGCGGGACGCCGAGCGGGCGCGGCAGCGCCGCCAGCCGGGCCGCGAGGGCGTCGGCGCCGGCGTTGTTGAAGCCCATCCGGTTGACCACGGCCTCGCTGTCACGCAGCCGGAACAGCCGGGGCCGGGGGTTGCCCGGCTGGGCGTGCGCCGTGACGGTGCCGACCTCGACGAAGCCGAAGCCCAGCGCCGGCCAGGCCGGCAGCGCCACCCCGTTCTTGTCCATCCCGGCCGCGAGCCCGACCGGATTCGGGAACTCCACCCCGAACACGGTCCGCGGCGCGCGCACCGCGTACCGCGCCCGCAGCGCCGCGAGAACGCCCGGTCGCCCGGCCACCCCGCCGAGCCGCTCCAGCGTCCATTCATGGGCGACCTCGGCGTCCCCACCCCCGATCCGGAACAACCGGGGCCGGACCACCTTCTCGAAGATCACGCCCGCCTCCCCCGCCCGACCGCGTTGATCATGAAGTTGTTGTCACGACACGCCGACGCGCCGGACAACAACTTCATGATCAACGGCTGCGGGGTGGTCACTCGCCGGCCCGGAGGGCGGCGTGGAGTTCCTGGAGGGGACGGACCCGCATGTCGCCCCGGATGCGGGCCTCGATGCCCATCACGGCGGCTGCCGCGCCGGGCACCGTGGTGACGCAGGGGATGTCCGCCGTCACGGCGGCGCTGCGGATCTCGTAGCCGTCGGAGCGGGCGCTCGCGCCGGAGCCCTGCGGGGTGTTCACCACCAGCGCCACGTCGCCGCCGAGGATCAGCGAGACGGCGTCCTCGCCCTCGCCCGACTCGTAGTGCTTGCGGATCTGCTCGCAGGCGATGCCGTGCCGGCGCAGCACCTCGGCCGTGCCGGTGGTGGCCACGATCTCGAAGCCCAGGTCGGCCAGCCGCTTGATCGGGAAGATCATGCCGCGCTTGTCCCGGTTGGCCACCGAGACGAAGATCTTCCCGGCGGTCGGCAGCGACCCGTACGCGGCGGACTGCGACTTGGCGAAGGCGTGCCCGAAGTTGGTGTCGATGCCCATCACCTCGCCGGTGGACTTCATCTCCGGGCCGAGCAGCACGTCGATGCCCTTGCCCGACGGGGTGCGGAACCGCTTGAACGGCAGCACCGCCTCCTTGACCGCGATCGGGGCGTCTGCGGGCATGGTCCCGCCGTCGCCGGTGGGCGGCAGCATCCCCTCGGCGCGCAGCTCGGCGATGGTGGCGCCGAGCGCGATCCGGGCCGCCGCCTTGGCCAGCGGCACGGCGGTGGCCTTGGAGACGAACGGCACCGTCCGGGAGGCGCGCGGGTTGGCCTCCAGCACGTAGAGCATGTCGTTCTGGAGCGCGTACTGGACGTTGAGCAGGCCCTTCACGCCGACCCCGCGGGCGATCTCCTCGGTGTAGCGGCGCACCTCGGCCAGGTGCGAGCCGGCCAGGGTGATCGGCGGCAGCGCGCAGGAGGAGTCGCCGGAGTGGATGCCGGCCTCCTCGATGTGCTCCATCACGCCGCCCAGGTAGACCGCGCCGTCGGCGTCGACCAGGGCGTCCACGTCGATCTCGATGGCGTCGTCGAGGAAGCGGTCCACGAGCACCGGGTGGTCCGGCGAGATGTCGGTGGCCCGGCCGATGTAGTCGCGCAGGGTGGCGTCGTCGTAGACGATCTCCATGCCCCGGCCGCCGAGCACGTACGACGGGCGGACCAGCACCGGGTACCCGATCTCGTCGGCGATCCCCTTGGCCTCCTCGTACGAGGTGGCCATGCCGTGCGCCGGGGCGCGCAGCCCGGCCCGGGACAGCACCGCGCCGAACGCGCCGCGCTCCTCGGCCAGGTGGATCGACTCCGGGGAGGTGCCGACGATCGGCACGCCGGCGCTCTTGAGCCGCCGGGCCAGGCCGAGCGGCGTCTGCCCGCCGAGCTGCACGATCACCCCGACCACGCCGGGGCCGCCGGCCGCCCGGCCGGAGGAGTCCTCGGCGTGCCAGACCTCCAGCACGTCCTCGAAGGTGAGCGGCTCGAAGTAGAGCCGGTCGGCGGTGTCGTAGTCGGTGGAGACGGTCTCCGGGTTGCAGTTGACCATGACGGTCTCGTAGCCGACCTCCCGCAGCGCCTGCACGGCGTGCACGCAGGAGTAGTCGAACTCGATGCCCTGGCCGATCCGGTTCGGCCCGGAGCCCAGGATGAGCACCTTGGGCCGGTCCGAGGGCCCGACCTCGGTCTCCTCGTCGTACGTCGAGTAGTGGTAGGGCGTCGTCGCCTCGAACTCGGCCGCGCAGGTGTCCACCGTCTTGTAGACCGGCCGGATCCCGAGCCGGTGCCGCAGGGTGCGGACGCCGTCCTCGGCCGCCAACTCGGGGCGCAGCGCGGCGAGCTGCCGGTCGGAGAGGCCGGCCCGCTTGGCGCGGCGCAGCAACTGGGCGTCGAGCACCGGGGCGTCCACGATCTCGGCCCGCAGCTCCACGAGCGCGGCGATCTGGTCCAGGAACCAGGGGTCGATCCCGCCGGACGCCTCGGTCACCTCGGCGATCGACGCGCCGAGCCGCAGCGCCCGCTCGACCGTGTAGATCCGGCCGTCGTGCGGCATGCGCAGCGCGGCGAGGGTGTTCTCCCGGGTGGCCCCCACCGGGTCCGGGGTGGTCCAGAAACCCGATGATCTGGTTTCCATCGAGCGCATCGCCTTGTTCAGCGCCTCGGTGAAGTTGCGCCCGAGGCTCATCGCCTCGCCGACCGACTTCATGGTGGTGGTCAGCTCCGGGTCGGCGCCCGGGAACTTCTCGAACGCGAACCGGGGGATCTTCACCACCACGTAGTCCAGGGTCGGCTCGAACGCCGCCGGGGTCTTCAGGGTGATGTCGTTGGGGATCTCGTCGAGGGTGTAGCCGATGGCCAGCTTCGCGGCGATCTTGGCGATCGGGAAGCCGGTGGCCTTCGACGCGAGGGCCGAGGAGCGGGACACCCGCGGGTTCATCTCGATCACGACGATCCGGCCGTCGGCCGGGTTCACCGCGAACTGGATGTTGCAGCCGCCGGTGTCGACCCCGACCTCGCGGAGCACCGCGATGCCCAGGTCACGCAGGCGCTGGTACTCCCGGTCGGTCAGCGTCATGGCCGGGGCCACGGTGACGCTGTCGCCGGTGTGCACGCCCATCGGGTCGAGGTTCTCGATCGAGCAGACCACCACCACGTTGTCGTGGCGGTCGCGCATGAGTTCGAGCTCGTACTCCTTCCAGCCGAGCACGCTCTCCTCGATGAGCACCTCGTGCACCGGGCTGGCGGCCAGGCCGGCCCCGGCGATGCGGGTCAGGTCCTCGTCGGTGTGCGCCATGCCGGAGCCGAGACCGCCCATGGTGAACGACGGCCGGATCACCACCGGCAGGCCCAGCTCACCGACGGTCTCGCGGACCTCGTCCATCGAGTGGCAGACCCGCGAGCGGGGCACCAGCGACGACGGGTCGTCCACACCGAGGCGTACGCCGGCCTTGGCCACGATGTCCTTGAACAGCTGCCGGTCCTCGCCCCGGTTGATGGCGTCGATGTTGGCGCCGATCAGCTCGACGCCGTACTTCTCCAGGACGCCGGCCTCGTGCAGGGCGACCGCGGTGTTCAGCGCGGTCTGCCCGCCCAGGGTGGGCAGCAGCGCGTCGGGGCGCTCCTTGGCGATGACCAGCTCGACGAACTCCGGGGTGATCGGCTCGACGTAGGTGGCGTCGGCGAACTCCGGGTCGGTCATGATCGTCGCCGGGTTGGAGTTGACCAGGCTGACCCGGATCCCCTCGCTGCGCAGCACCCGGCAGGCCTGCGTGCCGGAGTAGTCGAACTCGCAGGCCTGACCGATCACGATCGGGCCGGAGCCGATCACCAGGACGTGCTTGAGGTCGGTCCGCTTAGGCATTCGTGCGCCCCTCACTCTGCTTCCGGTCGGGGCTGCGGCCCTCGATCAGCTCGGCGAAACGGTCGAAGAGGTAGTCCGCGTCGTGCGGGCCGGCCGCCGCCTCCGGGTGGTACTGGACGGTGAAGGCGGGCACGTCCTTCGCCCGCAGCCCCTCGACCACGTTGTCATTGAGGCAGACATGGGACACCTGGACGCCGCCGAACTCGGTGTCGATCACCTGGTCGGGGACGACCGCGCCGTGCGCCGCGCCCGGCACCTCGACCGCGAAGCCGTGGTTGTGGCTGGTCACCTCGACCTTGCCGGTGGCCCGGTCGAGCACCGGCTGGTTGATGCCGCGGTGGCCGTAGCCGAGCTTGTAGGTGCCGAAGCCGAGCGCCCGGCCGAGGATCTGGCTGCCGAAGCAGATGCCGAACAGCGGGATCCGCCGGCCCAGCACCTCCCGCGCGAGGGCGACCGGCCCGTCGGCGGTGGCCGGGTCGCCCGGACCGGGCGAGAAGAAGACCGCGTCCGCGCCGGTGGCCAGCAGGTCCTCGATGCGGGAGCCGGCGGGCAGCACGTGGGTGGTCACGCCGCGGGCGGCGAGCCGGCGCGGCACGTTGCGCTTGATGCCCAGGTCCAGCGCCGCCACGGTGAACCGGTGCTCGCCCTGCGCCTGCACCACGTACGGCTCGGCGGTGGTCACCTCGGCGGACAGGTCCGCGCCGACCATCTGCGGCGTGTGGCGGACCCGGTCGAGGAGGGCGACAGCGTCGTCGTCGACGCTGGAGATGCCGACCCGCATGGCGCCGCGCTCGCGCAGGTGCCGGGTGAGCGCCCGGGTGTCCACGCCGCTGATGCCGACCACGCCCTCGGCGGCGAGCCGGTCCTCCAGCCCGCCGGTGGCCCGCCAGTTGGAGCCGATGCGGGCCGGGTCGCGCACCACGTAGCCCGCCACCCAGATCCGGGCGGACTCGTCGTCCTCGCCGTTGACGCCGGTGTTGCCGATGTGCGGCGCGGTCTGCACCACCACCTGGCGGTGGTAGGAGGGGTCGGTGAGGGTCTCCTGGTAGCCGGTCATGCCGGTGTTGAAGACCGCCTCACCGAAGGTCTCCCCGACGCTGCCGTACGCCTCGCCGTGGAACGTGCGCCCGTCCTCCAGGACGAGAATCGCCGATCGCCTCTTCACTTGACAGCCTTTCCGTCCAGGACCGTCGGCTCGCCGCGCAGGAAGGTCGCCACGATGCGACCCGGCAGCGTCATGCGGGCGTACGGGGTGTTGCGACTGCGGCTGGCCAGCTCCGCGGGCTCGACGACGCGGCGGGCGGCCGAGTCGACCAGGATCAGGTTGGCCGGTACGCCGGGGGCGGGATCGAGGCCGTGGGAGTCCAGCCCGGCGATCCGGGCCGGGACGCGGGACATCCGCTCGGCGATGAGGTCCCACTGCGGCCCGAGCACGTCCAGCGCGATGGAGAGCGCCGTTTCCAGGCCGAGCATGCCCGGCCGGGCGTACGCCCACTCGCACTCCTTGTCCTCCACGGCGTGCGGCGCGTGGTCGGTGGCGACGATGTCGATCACGCCCTCGGCCAGTGCCGCCCGCAGCGCGGCGACGTCGGCGGCGGTGCGCAGCGGCGGGTTGACCTTGTAGACGGGGTCGTAGGTGGTGGCCTTCTCGTCGGTGAGCAGCAGGTGGTGGGGGGTCACCTCGGCGGTGACCTTCACCCCGCGCGCCTTGGCGTGCCGCAGCACCTCGACGCTGCCCGCCGTGGAGACGTGGCAGATGTGCAGGCGGCTGCCCACGTGCTCGGCCAGCAGCACGTCGCGGGCGATGATCGCCTCCTCGGCGACGGCCGGCCAGCCGGTCAGCCCGAGCCGGGTGGAGACCTCGCCCTCGTGCATCTGCGCGCCCTCGGTGAGCCGGGGCTCCTCGGCGTGCTGGGCGATCACCCCGTCGAACGCCTTGACGTACTCCAGGGCCCGGCGCATCAGCTTCGGGTCGGCGACGCAGTGCCCGTCGTCGGAGAAGATCCGCACCCGGGCCGCGGAGTCGGCCATCGCGCCCAGCTCGGCCAGGCGCTCACCGGCCAGGCCGACGGTGACCGCGCCGATCGGCTGCACGTCGACCAGCCCGGCCTCCCGGCCGAGCCGCCACACCTGCTCGACCACCCCGGCGGTGTCGGCCACCGGCGAGGTGTTCGCCATGGCGCAGACCGCCGTGTAGCCGCCCAGCGCCGCCGCCCGGGAGCCGGACTCCACGGTCTCGGCGTCCTCCCGGCCCGGCTCGCGCAGGTGGGTGTGCAGGTCGACCAGGCCGGGCAGGGCCACCAGGCCGGTGGCGTCGAGCACCGTGGCGTCCGGCGCGGCCAGGCCGACGCCGGTCTCCGCCACGACGCCGTCGCGGATCAGCAGGTCGGTCGGCGTGCCACCGACCACACTCACGTTCCTGATCAGGTACGCGGTCACCGGTTGTTCCCTCCGAGCAGCAGGTAGAGGACGGCCATCCGCACGGAGACCCCGTTGGCGACCTGTTCGACGATGGTGGAGCGGGGCGAGTCGGCCACCTCGGGCGTGATCTCCATCCCCCGGTTCATCGGCCCGGGGTGCATGACGATCGCGTGCTCGGGCAGCCGGCGCATCCGCGGCCCGTCCAGCCCGTAGCGGCGGGCGTACTCGCGGGCGGAGGGGAAGTAGGAGTCGTTCATCCGCTCCCGCTGCACCCGCAGCATCATCACCACGTCCACACCGGGAAGAACGGTGTCGAGGTCGTAGGAGACATCGGTGCCGGGGGCCAGCGCGGGAGAGATGTCAACCGGGATGAGGGTCGGCGGGCCGACCAGGGTGACCTTCGCGCCGAGGGTGGAGAGCAGCAGCACGTTGGAGCGGGCCACCCGGGAGTGCAGCACGTCGCCGACGATCGCCACGTGCAGGCCGTCGAGGCGACCCAGCCGGGACCGCATCGTGTAGGCGTCGAGCAGCGCCTGGGTGGGGTGCTCGTGGGTGCCGTCGCCGGCGTTGACCACCGAGCCGTCCACCCAGTTGGCCAGCCGGTGGGGGGCCCCGGAGGCGGGGTGCCGGACGACCACCGCGTCGGCGCCCATGGCCTGGAGGGTGAGCGCCGTGTCCTTCAGGCTCTCGCCCTTGGCCACGCTGGAGCCCTTGGCGGAAAAGTTGATCACGTCGGCGCTGAGCCGCTTGGCGGCCGCCTCGAACGAGATCCGGGTCCGGGTGGAGTCCTCGTAGAAGAGGTTGACCACGGTCCGGCCGCGCAGCGCGGGCAGCTTCTTGACCTCCCGGCCGGCCACGGTGGCCATCTCGGCCGCGGTGTCCAGGATCCGGGTGGCGGTCGCCGCGTCCAGGTCGGCCCCGGAGAGCAGGTGACGGATCATGAGGCGCCTCCGTGCAGCCGGACCTCGTCCGCTCCGTCCGTCTCGGCCAGGGTGACCTTGACGCTCTCGGCGAGCGCGGTGGGGATGTTCTTGCCCACGTAGTCGGCGCGGATCGGCAGCTGGCGGTGCCCCCGGTCGACCAGGACGGCGAGCTGCACCGAGGCCGGGCGGCCGACGTCGCTGAGCGCGTCCAGGGCGGCCCGCACGGTGCGGCCGGAGAAGAGCACGTCGTCGACGAGGATCACCCGCCGGCCGTCGATCCCGCCCGGGGGCAGGTCGGTGGGGCCGACCGCGCGGGTGGCGTGCCGGCGCAGGTCGTCGCGGTAGAGCGTGATGTCGAGCACCCCGACCGGGACGGTCACGTCCTCGAAGGTGCTGATCCGGGCGGCGAGCCGCTTCGCGAGCGGGACCCCGCGGGTGGGGATGCCGAGCAGCACGGTGTCGGCGGCGCCCTGGGTCTTCTCCAGGATCTGGTGGGCGATGCGGTCGACCACCCGCGACACGTCGGCGGCGGCGAGGATCACCTTCACCGAGGGTTGTCGCGGCGGCGACGGGTGGGCAGCCGGTGGGTAGGCCACGGCGGACCTCCTTCCCCGCCTCACGGGACGGGTCGTTAAAGGACGTCTGGTTGGCTCCGGCGGGCCGCGGAGGGCCCGGACCGGGGCTTCACGCCACGTTACCAGCGGTCACCGGGTCGGGCGCCGCCGGGACTGACCAGCGGGTCAGCGTGGAGAAATGCGGACAACCCGTACGCCGGGCCGACCGGGGTCGTCACGAACACTTGACCGCGTGTCGCAATCCCCGTACCGTCACGCTCCGTAGCGATAGCTGGGAGAACCCCGAGCAGCACTGGGAGTGTCCGAATGCCCTCTGAATACGCCAAGTCGCTGGGCGCCCGCCTGCGCTCCATCCGCCAGCAGCAGGGCCTGTCCCTGCAGGGGGTGGAGGAGAAGTCGAACGGGCGGTGGAAGGCCGTGGTGGTCGGCTCGTACGAGCGTGGCGACCGCGCCGTCACCGTGTCCCGCCTGGCGGAGCTGGCCGACTTCTACCGCGTTCCCGTCTCGGAGCTGCTGCCGGACGGCAGCGGGGTGCGTCACGAGCCCACCAGCAAGATCGTGCTGGACCTGGAGCGGCTCTACGACGAGGCCTCCGAGGACCTGGCCTACGTCGCCCGGTACGCCCGGGCCATCCAGCAGCAGCGCGGTGACTACAACGGCCGGGTGCTCTCCATCCGCGCCGACGACCTGCGCGCCCTCGCGATCGTCTACGACGCCTCGCCGTCGGGCCTGATCGAGCGGCTCACCGAGCACGGTGTGCTGGTCGCCGACCCCCGCGCGTTCTTCGCGTCCTGACCCGCCCACGACGAAGGGCCCGCGCCGTTCGGCGTGGGCCCTTCGTCGTGCCGGGGTTCAGCGGGTGGCGTACTCGGCGATGCGGCCGAGGATGCCGTTGAGGAAGCGCGGCGAGTCGTCGGTCGACATCTGCCGGGCCAGCTCGACGGCCTCGCTGATCGCCACCGCGTCGTCGATCTCGTCGACGTAGAGCAGCTCGTAGACCGCGATCCGGGCCAGGTTGCGGTCGACCGCCGGCATCCGGTCCAGCGTCCAGCCCTCGGCGTAGCTGGCGATCACCTCGTCGATCCGGTCCAGGTGCGCGGCCACGCCCTCGACCAGGCCGACCGCGTAGCCGACGTGCTCGGGGCGGGGCTTCTCGATCCGCTCCAGGTAGCCGGCGAGCACCTCGGCGGGCGGCCGGTCCCGCAGGTCGGCCTCGAAGAGCACGTCCAGCGCCCGCTTGCGCGCCTTCCGGCGCGCCGGCATCTGCTGCTTGGGACCCTCGGCCATCAGGCTCGGCCGAGGTAACGGCCGTCGCGGGTGTCGACCTTGATCTTCTCGCCGGTGGTGATGAAGAGCGGCACCTGGACGGTGGCGCCGGTCTCGACGGTGGCCGGCTTGTTGCCGCCGGTCGACCGGTCGCCCTGCAGACCCGGCTCGGTGTAGGTGATCTCGAGCACGACCGAGGTGGGCAGCTCGATGTAGAGCGGCAGCCCCTCGTGGGTGGCGACGGTGGCCTCGGCCTCGGGGAGGAGGTAGTTGGCCGCCTCGCCGACGGTGCCGCCGGGGACGGTGATCTGGTCGAACGTCTCCAGGTCCATGAAGACGTAGTCCTCGCCGTCGGCGTAGAGGTACTGCATGGTGCGCTTGTCGACGGTGGCGGTCTCGACCTTGGTGCCCGCGTTGAAGGTCTTGTCGACCACCTTGCCGGACAGCACGTTCTTCAGCGTGGTACGCACGAACGCACCGCCCTTACCGGGCTTGACGTGCTGGAACTCGACGACGGCCCACAGCTCGCCGTCGAGGTTGAGTACCAGGCCGTTCTTGAGGTCGTTGGTGGAGGCCATTTCCTGCCTTGATCTTCAATTGGCGGACAGACCCACGAAGTCTACTAGCTGTGTCGAACCGACTGCCCGGCGCTGGTGGGGCCGGCCGTGGCCAGGTGCCGCAGGGCCAGCCGGTAGCCGTCCACGCCCAGCCCGCAGATCACCCCGGTGGCCACCGCGGAGACCACCGAGTGGTGCCGGAACTCCTCCCGGGCGTGGATGTTGGAGATGTGCACCTCGACCAGCGGGCCGCGCAGCAGGGCGCAGGCGTCCCGGACCGCGATCGAGTAGTGCGACCAGGCGGCCGGGTTGAGCACCACGGCCGCACCCTCGTCGGCCGCCTCGTGCAGCCAGCCCAGCAACTCGTGCTCCGCGTCGGTCTGCCGGACCACCACGTCCAGCCCCAGCTCGCGACCGGTCTCCTCGCACATGGTCACCAGGTCCGTGTAACTGGTCACCCCGTAGACGTCGACCTGGCGGGTGCCGAGCCGGCCCAGGTTCGGGCCGTTGAGCACGTAGACCCTCACGAGCTGATCTCCTCGTACGCCCGCGCCAGCAGCTCGTCCGACGGCGCCTCCAGGATCGCCGGGCGGGCCGGGCCGTCCAGGACGACGAAGCGCAGCCGGCTGCCCCGGGCCTTCTTGTCGACCCGCATGGCGGCCAGCAGCTCCGGCCAGGCGTCGGCCCGGTAGCCGGTGGGCAGGCCGAGCGCCGCCACCACGGCCCGGTGCCGCGCCGCGGTGGCCGCGTCCAGCCGCCCGGCCAGCCGCGCCAGGGTGGCCGCGTAGACCAGGCCCACGGCGACGGCATGACCGTGCCGCCAGCGGTAGCCCTCCACCTTCTCGATGGCGTGGGCCAGCGTGTGCCCGTAGTTGAGCACCTCACGCACCCCGGACTCGCGCAGGTCACCGGAGACCACGTCCGCCTTCACCCGCACCGCCCGCTCGATCAGCTCGCGGGCCACCGGCCCGGTCGGGTCCAGCGCGGCGGCCGGGTCCCGCTCCACCAGGTCGAGGATCACCGGGTCGGCGATGAACCCGCACTTGACCACCTCGGCCATCCCGGCGGCCAGGTCGGCCGGCGGCAGGCTGTCCAGCGTCGCCAGGTCGCAGATCACCCCGGCCGGCGGGTGGAAGGCGCCGACCAGGTTCTTGCCGGCCGCCGTGTTGATCCCGGTCTTGCCGCCGACGGCGGCGTCGACCATGCCGAGCAGGGACGTCGCCACCGGCACCCAGCGCACCCCGCGCAGCCAGCTGGCCGCCACGAACCCGGCCAGGTCGGTGACCGCGCCACCGCCCACCCCGACCACCGCGTCGGTGCGGGTGAAGCCCGCCTCGCCGAGCCGGTCCCAGCAGGCCGCGGCCACGTCGACGTGCTTGGCTGCCTCGGCGTCCGGCACCTCGATGAGCAGCGGGGCCACGCCGGCTTCGCGCACCCGCTCGGCCAGTTCCTCGGCCAGCCCCTTGAGCGGGGGCGCGTGCAGGAAGGCCACCCGCTCGGCGCCGGGCAGCAGCCGGGGCGGGGGGTCGAGCAGGTCGCGTCCCACCAGCACGTCGTACGGCCGGTCGCCGCCGACCGGAATCCGGGTCACCTCGTCCATCGCGGGCAGCCTAGTCGAGCGGGCGGCGCCGGGGCGGCGACTGTCCACTCCGTGGCCAATCCGCTTGCGCCGGCGTTTGACCGGGCAGGAGCGGGCAGTAACGGTGGGGACGGACCCCCCGACGGCGGAGGTGCAGGCATGACCCGACCAACCATCGACGGCGCGGACATCCGGGTGCCGGCGACGATCCTCGGCGTGGGCCTCGGCGGCTTCGTCGACGGCATCCTGCTCCACCAGGTGCTCCAGTGGCACCACCTGCTGAGCAGCACGGACACCGACCGGATCGGGGTCAGGTACTACCCGGTGGACACGGTGCCCGGGCTGAAGATGAACACGCTCTGGGACGGGCTGTTCCACACGGTGACCTGGGTGGCGGTGCTGACCGGCCTGGCCCTGCTCTACGCCCGGGTCACCCGGTCCCGGGGCCGGCTGTGGCGCTCCCCCGCGCTGTGGGGCTGGGCGCTGGTCGGCTGGGGCCTGTTCAACCTGGTCGAGGGGCTCGTCGACCACCAGATCCTCGGCATCCACCACGTACGCACCGGCCCGCACCAGCTCTGGTGGGACCTCGGCTTCCTCGCCCTCGGCGTGGTCCTCGTCCTGATCGGCTGGGCCGTGCAGCGGCGGGCCTCCGCCGTCGACGTGTGCGCCCCGGAACGGCGGTGAGCCTCGCCCACGCCGGGCACGCCGCCGGCGGCTTCCCGGCCGCCGCGCTCGTACCCCCGGTGCTGTTCTGGGCCTACCTGGCCGCGGCCCTGCGGCAGCGGGACCCGGGCCGGCCCGGGTGGGACCACCGGCGGACGGCGAGCTTCGGCCTCGGCGCGGCGCTGCTCGCCGCCGGGCTGGTGCTCCCCGCCGCCGACCTGCCCGGGCACATGGCGCAGCACCTGCTGCTCGGCATGCTGGCGCCGCTGGCCCTGGTGCTCGGCGCGCCCGGCACGCTGGCCCTGCGGACGGTGGACCGGCGGGTCGGTCGCGCGGCGCTGCGGCTGCTGCGCCACCCGGCCCTCCGGGTGCTCGCCCACCCGGTGACCGGGCTGCTGCTCACCGTGGGCGGGTTGTGGCTGCTGTACCTCACCCCGCTGTACCGGGCCACCCTCACCCATCCGGCGCTGCACGGGCTGGTGCTGCTGCACTTCGTGCTCAGCGGCTACCTGTTCACCTGGTCGATCGCCGGACCGGATCCCGGGCCGCACCGGCCCCGGGTCCCCGTCCGGCTGGTCGTGCTCGGGGCGGGGGTGGCGGGGCACGCCGTGCTCGCCCAACTCCTCTACGCCGGCGCGCTCGTGGACGTACCGGCGACCGGGGACGAGCTGCGGGCCGGCGCCACGGTGATGTACTACGGCGGCGACCTGGCCGAGATCCTGCTGGCCCTCGCCCTGCTCGTCACCTGGCGGCCGGAGCGTGCGCTCCGGCCCGTGCCGGTCAAGGCTTGAGCAGGGCCGCGATCTCGGTGGCGATCTCCTCCGGGGTCCGCCCGTCGGTCAGCACCGTCGCGGTGGCGACCTCGGCGTAGAGCGGGCGGCGCTGCTCCATGAGGTGCCGGAGGGTGGCGCGCGGGTTCAGCGCCAGCAACGGCCGGCCGGCGCCCAGGCCGACCCGCTTCACGGCGTCGGTCAGCTCCACCGACAGGTGCACCACGGTGTGCCCGACCAGCGCGGCGCGGTTGTCCTCGGCGAGGACCGCGCCGCCGCCGAGGGCGAGCACGCCCGCGTGCGAGGCCAGCCCCGCCGCCACCGCGGCCCGTTCGAGGGTACGGAAGTGCTCCTCCCCCTCGTCCACGAAGATCTCCGGGATCGGCTTGCCGGCGAGCTGCTCGATGTCGGTGTCGGTGTCCCGGAACCCGACGCCGAGCGCCGCGGCGAGCGCCCGCCCCACCGTGGTCTTGCCGGAGCCGGGCGCCCCGACCAGCACGCAGACCGGCCGGGTGCTCATCTGATGACCAGGGCGTCGAGGTAACCGGACAGGTTGCGGCGCATCTCGGCGACCGAGTCGCCGCCGAACTTCTCCACCGCCGCCTCCGCCAGCACCAGGGCCACCATGGCCTCGGCCACCACGGCCGCGGCCGGCACCGCGCACACGTCCGACCGCTGGTTGATCGCGGTGGCGGGCTCACCGGTGAGCACATCGACGGTGGACAGCGCCCGGTTCAGCGAGGAGATCGGCTTCATGGCCGCCTTCACCCGCAACGGCTCGCCGGTGGTGATGCCGCCCTCCAGCCCGCCCGCCCGGTCGGTCACCCGGCGCACCCCGGTGGCCGTGGGCAGGATCTCGTCGTGCGCCTCCGAGCCGCGCGAGCGCGCCTGCGTCCAGCCGTCGCCGATCTCCACGCCCTTGATGGCCTGGATCGACATCAGCGCGGTGGCCAGCCGGGCGTCGAGCTTGCGGTCCCACTGCACGTGGCTGCCCAGGCCCGGCGGCACCCCGTACGCCAGCACCTCGACCACGCCGCCGAGCGTGTCGGCGGCCTTCTTGGCGGCGTCGACCTCGGCGACCATCCGGGCGCTGGCCTCCGGGTCGAGGCAGCGCAGCGGGTCGGCGTCGATCCGGGTGGCGTCGGACGGGGTCGGGCGCAGGCCGGGCTTGACGCCGATCGGGCCCAGCTCCACCACGTGGGAGACGATCTCGACGCCGAGGGCCTGCTTGACCAGGGCCTTGGCGACCGCGCCCACGGCGACCCGCGCGGCGGTCTCCCGGGCGCTGGCCCGTTCCAGGATCGGCCGGGCGTCGGTGTGGCCGTACTTCTGCATGCCGGCCAGGTCGGCGTGGCCGGCATGCA
>NZ_WBKT01000020.1 GCF_008868175.1 Micromonospora sp. AMSO31t | reverse complement strand
CTCCGTGGTGAGCCCCACGCCGGCCGCCGACGAGGCGGAGGACGACGGGGGTACGGGATGGCTGTGGGCGGCCGGCGCGGCCGTGGTGCTGGTCGCGCTGGGCGGGGGCGTGCTGCTGCGCCGCCGGTCGAACCGGGGCTGACCCCGCGTACGCGAAAGGGGCCCGCCGGACGACCGGCGGGCCCCTGGCGATCCGGGGTCAGAACAGGCGCACCCGGGCGGCCCGCAGCCGGGTCAGGGTGCGGTCGCGGCCGAGCACCTCCAGCGACTCGAACAGCGGCAGGCCCACGGTGCGGCCGGTGACCGCGACGCGGACCGGGGCCTGTGCCTTGCCCAGCTTCAGGCCGCGCTCCGCGCCGACGGCCTCCAGCGTGGACTTCAGCGACTCGGCGTCCCAGGACTCCAGCGCCTCGAACGCGGCGATCGCCGCGTCCAGCAGGTCGGCCGCGCCCTCCTTCATGGCCTTGGCCCAGGCCCCCTCGTCGATCAGGGGGTCGGCCAGGAAGAGGAAGTCGACGTTCGGCACGATCTCGCTGAGCACCGCGATCCGGGTCTGCGCCAGCGGCGCCACCGCGGCGAACGCGGCGCTGTCGAACTCCGCCGGCTGCCACGGCGGCGGGGCGATCGTGTCGGTGCCGGTCAGCCAGGGCTGGCAGGAGGCGATGAACTCCTCGACCGGCAGCGCCCGGATGTAGTCGCCGTTGAACGCGCGCAGCTTCTTCTCGTCGAAGAACGCCGGGGAGGGGTTAACCTCCGCCAGCCGGAACTCCTCCTCGATCACCGACCACGGCACGATCTCCCGGTCGCCGGAGGGGGCCCAGCCGAGCAGCATGAGGTAGTTGCGCATGGCCTCGGCGAGGTAGCCCTCGTCCCGGTACGCCTCCAGGGCGACCTTGTCGCGCCGCTTCGAGAGCTTCTGCCGCTTCTCGTTGACCACCACCGGCACGTGCGCCCAGACCGGCGGCTTGACCCCGAGCGCGTCCCAGAGCAACTGCTGCTTCGGCGTGTTCGGCAGGTGCTCCTCGGCCCGGATCACGTGGGTGATCCCCATGGTCATGTCGTCGACGACGTTGGCCAGCAGGAAGACCGGCGAGCCGTCGCCGCGGGCGATGACGAAGTCCTCGATCAGCTTGTTCTCGAAGGTCGGCTCGCCACGGATCAGGTCGACCACCACGGTCTCGCCCTCGTCCGGGGTGCGGAACCGCAGCGCCCGGCCCTCGCCGGGGCCGAGGCCCTTGTCGCGGTGGTAGCCGTCGTAGCCCTGGTACTGCGAGCCGGTGCGCGCCTGCACGTCCTCGCGAGTGCAGTCGCAGTAGTACGCCCGGCCGCCCTCGTGGAGCCGCTGCGCGGCGGCCCGGTGCTCACCGGCGTACGAGGACTGGAAGTACGGGCCCTCGTAGCTGCCCCGCGCGATGCCGATCCAGTCGAGCGCGGAGAGGATGCCCTCGGTCCACTCGGGCTTGTTGCGGGCCGCGTCGGTGTCCTCGATGCGGAGCACGAACACCCCGCCCTGCTGCTTGGCGTAGATCCAGTTCTGCAGGGCCGAGCGGGCACCGCCGACGTGGAACATTCCGGTCGGGGAGGGGGCGAAGCGTACACGTACCGTCACGTCCCCAGCCTACGGCGGCCCGCGAGCCGATAAGGAAGGGCCCCTTCTTAACGCCTCGTGAGGGTAAGGGGGCCCCTCCTAACACGTCAGGGAACCGCCTTGATCTTCAGCACCAGGACGCTGCCGACCAGGGTGACCGCCGCCGTCACCGCGTACAGGGTCGGATATCCGCCCAGGTGGACCACGATCGGGGCGGAGAGCGCCGGGCCGAGCACCTGCGGCGCCGAGTTGGCGATGTTGATCACGCCGAGGTCCTTGGCCCGGTCGGTGGCGGCCGGCAGCACCTGGGTGATCAGCGCGGCGTCGACCGCCAGGTAGACCCCGTAGCCGGCGCCGAGCAGCAGCGCGGCGACGATCGCCATGGGCCAGGTCGGGGCCGCCGCGAGGAGCGTGGCCGCCACCGCCATGATCAGCCCGGAGACGATCACGAACACCTTGCGCCGGCCCGAGCGGTCGGAGAGTCGCCCGGCCACCACGGCGGTGAGCATCATGCCGAGCGTGTAGAGCAGGATCAGCACCAGCAGGCTGCCCTCGGGGTCGGCCACCTGTACCCCGTCGGTGAGGAAGTAGAGCAGGTAGAGCGTGCCCAGCGCGTTGCCGGTCTGCACCAGGAACCGGGTGAACCAGGCCCAGGCGAAGTCGGGGTGCCGGCGCGGGCTGATCCACATCGAGGCGAGCAGCGTGCGCGGCCGCATCGGCGACCGGTGTTCCCGGGGCAGCGGGTCGTCCTGGGTGAGCAGCGCGAACGGCAGGGACAGCAGCAGCACCGCGAGCGCGATGGCGGCGTACCCGGCGGCGTTGCCGGTGACCACGGCGGTGACCAGCACCGCGCCGACCACCAGGCCGAGCGCCTGCGGGATGCCCACCCAGCCGGAGACGCCGCCACGCTGCGCCACCGGCACCCGGTCCGGGATGGCGGCGGTGAGGCTGGCCAGCATGGCGTTGAAGCAGACCTGGGCGGCGACCCAGGCCACCGCCACCCCGGCGATGCTGTCCTGCCGGGCCAGCACCACCAGGAAGACCGCGCCGATCACCGCGCCCGTGGCGGTCCAGACGTGCCGGCGGCCGAAGTGCCGGTTCGCCAGGCGCAGCGAGGTCCGGTCGGACAGCGCCCCGGCGAGCGGGTTCGCCAGCACCGCGGCGAGCGCGCCGAGGCCGGTGACCACCGCCAGCATGGCCTCCTTGTCGCCCGGCGCGATGCGCTCCACCTGCTGCGGCAGCAGCACCTGGATCGGGGTGAAGAAGGCCATCCAGACGCCCAGGTTGGCCGCGAAGATCAGCGCGATCCAGCTCCGCCGCACCGGCACGGTGGGCTCGGCGAGCGCTGCCGGCAGCGAGGCCGGCGTCGGGTTGACGGTGGTCATCGGCGGACCAGGTCCCGGAACCACGCGTACGACGACTTCGGGGTGCGCCGCTGGGTGGCGTAGTCGACGTGCACGAGGCCGAACCGCTTCGTGAAGCCCTCGGCCCACTCCCAGTTGTCCAGCAGCGACCAGACGAAGTACCCGGTGACCGGCACGCCGGCGGTCATCGCCTCGTGCACCGCCCGCAGGTGCCCGTCCAGGTACGCGATCCGGTCCGGGTCGGGCACCCGGCCGTCGGCGTCCGGCGCGTCGTCGTACGCGCAGCCGCTCTCGGTGACCTGGATCGGCGGCAGCGCGTCGCCGTAGCGCCGGTGGAGCTGGACGAGCAGCTCGCGCAGCCCGTCCGGGACCACCGGCCAGTCGAAGGCGGTCCGCGGGTAACCCTCCAGCGGCACCATCTCGAACGGCAGCGGCGAGTCCTCGCCGCTGGGCGCGCGGATGCCGGTCGGGTTGTAGTAGTTGACGCCGAGCACGTCGATCGGTGCGGCGATCACGTCGAGGTCCCCGGCCCGCACCACGGCCGGGTCGAAGCCCGGCTCCTCGGGATAGCCGAGGCCGAGCAGCGGGTCGGTGAAGAGCCGGTTGTGCAGCGCGTCGTACGCCGCCCCGGCGGCCCGGTCGGCGTCGGAGTCCCCGGCCAGCCGCACCGGCGAGTAGTTGTTGGCGATGGCCACCGGGCTGGTGCTGCGCGCGCGCAGCGCGGAGACCGCGAGGCCGTGCCCGAGGAGCTGGTGGTGGGCCACCGGGAAGGCGTCGAAGAGCAGCACCCGGCCCGGGGCGTGCGCGCCCGTGCCGTGCCCGAGGCTCATGTGGACGAACGGCTCGTTGAGGGTGATCCAGAGCTTCACCCGGTCGCCGAGGCGGGCGGCGACCAGGTCGGCGTACTCGGCGAAGCGGTGGGCGGTGTCCCGGTTCAGCCAGCCGCCGGCGTCCTCCAGGGCCTGCGGCAGGTCCCAGTGGAAGAGGGTGGCGACCGGGTCCACGCCGGCGGCGAGCAGGGCGTCCACCAACCGGTCGTAGAAGTCGAGCCCGGCCGCGTTGGCCGGGCCCGTGCCGGTGGGCTGCACCCGGGGCCAGGCGATGGAGAGCCGGTACGCCGACACTCCCAGCCCGGCCAGCAGCCCGACGTCCTCGGCGTACCGGTGGTAGTGGTCGCACGCCTCGTCGCCGGTGCTGCCGTCGACGATGCGCCCGGGGGAGTGGGCGAAGGTGTCCCAGATGGACGGCCCGCGGTCGCCGGCGGTGACCGCCCCCTCGATCTGGTACGCGGACGTGGACACCCCCCACCGGAAGCCGGCGGGGAACTCGGGCATCGGCGCGCTCGTCATTCGCCCTCCCAGAAACGCGAAGCGTGCTCGCGACTCTAGGGCCCGGGCGGTCGCCGCGCCATAGGCCCGCAAAGGCAGGCAGGGCAAGGGCTTTCGGCGTGTCTTTTCCGAACCCGTCCGCTTAAGTCCGATTTACACATAGAGTGCCGAATATCGCGGATGTGTTTTAAGTGGGGGAAAGATAGACATGATCCTCGTCGAGCGCAGTGCGCACGTGGTGGCGCCGGTGGAAGCGGTCTGGGACGTCGTGCAGCGGGCCGAGCAGTTGCCGGCCTGGCTGGCGGGGGTCCGCGCGGCCGAGGTCCTTTCGGGGGAGGGGTTCGGCCGGCGACAACTGGTCCAGGCCGGCCGCGGCGCGGCGCACGAGGCCGAGGTGATCGCCTACCAGGAGCCGACCCTGATCGGGTGGCGCGAACGGGCCCGGGGCGCCGGCGCCCGGGCCGAGGCGCGCACCGAGATCTACGTCCAGCTGACCCCGGACGAGGAGGAGGGCGGGACGGTCGTGCGGCTCATCGTCGTGCGGTGGCCCGCCGGGCCCGTCAAGGCCGCCCTGCTCCGGCTCGGCCTGCGCAGGGTGGGCGCCGATCTGGAGGACTCGCTGGCCCGGCTGACCGACCTGGCCGCCGTCGGCTGACCGAGCCTGTCCCGGCGTCGCCCGCGATGGTGATGGTCCGGCGTCCCCGCCAGGGACGCCGGGCCATCGTCGCCTCGGCCGCCGCGCACCGCACATGACGAAGGGCCCGGCGCGGGAGCGCCGGGCCCTTCGTGCGGGACAGGTCAGCTGTCGCCGCCGGTCTCCCCGACCGGGGCGGCGTTGACGTCGTCCAGCGCGTACTTCTTGGCGGCCTCGGCCGGCACGTGCGCCGGCACCGCGCCGCGCAGGGCGAGCTGGCGCAGCGTCGCGACGGCCACCGACTCGGCGTCCACGTGGAAGTGGCGGCGCAGCGCGTGCCGGGTGTCCGACATGCCGAAGCCGTCGGTGCCGAGCGAGGTGTAGTCACCCGGCACCCAGCGGGCGATCAGGTCCGGCACCGCGCGCATCCAGTCGCTCACCGCGACCTTCGGCCCGTCGGCGTCCGCCAGCTTCCGCTGGATGTACGGCACCCGCTGCTCGCCGCCCGGGTTGAGCAGGTTGTGCTCCTCGCACTCCACCGCGTCCCGGCGCAGCTCGGTCCAGGAGGTCACCGACCAGACGTCGGCGGCCACGCCCCAGTCCTCGGCGAGCAGCTGCTGGGCCTTGAGCGCCCACTGCATGCCGGTGCCGGAGGCCAGGACGTTCGCCTTCGGCGCGTCCCCGTCGACCTGCGGGGCCGCCGAGTAGCGGTAGATGCCCTTGACGATGCCCTCGACGTCCACGCCCTGCGGCTCGGCCGGCTGGAAGATCGGCTCGTTGTAGACGGTGAGGTAGTAGAAGATGTTCTCCTGCGCCTCGCCGTACATCCGGTGCAGGCCGCTCTCCAGGATGTGCGCCATCTCGAAGGCGAACGCCGGGTCGTAGGCGACCACGGCCGGGTTGGTGGCGGCGATCAGCATCGAGTGGCCGTCCTCGTGCTGGAGGCCCTCACCGTTGAGCGTCGTCCGGCCGGCCGTCGCGCCGAGCAGGAAGCCCCGCGCCATCTGGTCGGCCGCCGCCCAGAACTCGTCGGCGGTCCGCTGGAACCCGAACATCGAGTAGAAGATGTACATCGGGATCATCGGCTCGCCGTGGGTGGCGTAGGACGTGCCCGCCGCGGTGAACGAGGCGACCGAGCCGGCCTCGTTGATCCCCTCGTGCAGGATCTGGCCGGTGGTGGCCTCCTTGTACGACAGGAACAGCTCCCGGTCCACCGAGGTGTACCGCTGGCCGTGCGGCGAGTAGATCTTCGCCGTCGGGAAGAGCGAGTCCATGCCGAAGGTGCGGGCCTCGTCCGGGATGATCGGCACCCAGCGCTTGCCGAACTCCTTGTCCTTCATCACGTCCTTGAGCAGGCGGACGAAGGCCATGGTGGTGGCCACCTTCTGCTTGCCCGAGCCGCGCTTGACGTCGGCGAACCGCTCCGGGCCCGGGATCTGCAGCGTCTTGTGGCTGGTCCGCCGCGAGGGCAGGTAACCACCGAGCTGCTTGCGCCGCTCGTGCAGGTACTCCATCTCGTCGGACTTCTCGCCCGGGTGGAAGTACGGCGGGAGGTACGGGTTCTCCTCCAGCTGCTTGTCCGGGATGTCCAGGTAGAGGCGGTCGCGGAAGAGCTTCAAGTCCTCCAGCGTCAGCTTCTTCATCTGGTGGGTGGCGTTGCGGCCCTCGAAGTGCGAGCCCAGCGTCCAGCCCTTGATCGTCTTGGCCAGGATCACCGTCGGCTGGCCGGTGTGCTCCATGGCCGCCTTGTAGGCCGCGTAGAGCTTCCGGTAGTCGTGGCCGCCCCGCTTGAGGTTCCAGATCTCGTCGTCGCTCAGGTGCTCGACCATCTTGCGGGTGCGCGGGTCGCGCCCGAAGAAGTGCTCCCGGACGTACGCCCCGGACTCGGCCTTGTAGGTCTGGTAGTCACCGTCGGGCGTCGTGTTCATGAGGTTGACCAGCGCGCCGTCGGTGTCCGCCGCGAGCAGCGGGTCCCACTCGCGGCCCCAGACCACCTTGATGACGTTCCAGCCGGCGCCCCGGAAGAACGCCTCCAGCTCCTGCATGACCTTGCCGTTGCCGCGGACCGGGCCGTCCAGCCGCTGCAGGTTGCAGTTGATCACGAAGGTGAGGTTGTCCAGCTCCTCGCGGGCGGCCACGCCGATCGCGCCGAGCGACTCCACCTCGTCCATCTCGCCGTCGCCCAGGAACGCCCAGACGTGCTGCTGCGAGGTGTCCTTGATGCCGCGGTGGTGCAGGTAGCGGTTGAACCGGGCCTGGTAGATGGCGTTCAGCGGGCCGAGGCCCATCGACACCGTCGGGAACTCCCAGAAGTCCGGCATCAGCCGCGGGTGCGGGTACGACGGCAGGGCGCCACCCGGGTGCGACAGCTCCTGCCGGAAGCCGTCGAGCTGGTCGGCGCTGAGCCGGCCCTCCAGGAACGCCCGGGCGTACATGCCGGGGGAGGCGTGGCCCTGGTAGAAGATGTGGTCGCCGCCGCCCGGGTGGTCCTTGCCCCGGAAGAAGTGGTTGAAGCCCACCTCGTAGAGGGACGCGGAGCTGGCGAAGGTGGAGATGTGGCCACCCACGCCGATCTCCGGCCGCTGCGCCCGGTGCACCAGCATCGCGGCGTTCCACCGGATGTAGGCCCGCAGCCGCCGCTCGACGTGCTCGTCACCCGGGAACCACGGCTCGCGCTCCGGTGTGATGGTGTTGATGTAGTCGGTGGTGGTCAGGGACGGCACCCCGACCTGGCGCTCGCGGGCCCGCTCCAGCAGGCTCAGCATGACGTAGCGGGCGCGCTTGGTTCCGCGCTCGTCGATGACACCGTCAAGCGACTCGACCCATTCGCTGGTCTCTTCAGGGTCGATGTCCGGAAGCTGGCTCGGCAGACCAGCGGTGATCACCGGGCGCTTGCGTTCCGTAGCCACAGGCGTTCCCTCGGTTCTGTGTGGGATAGGTCTCTAGCGCCATCCTGCCCCCTGGTGGCGCTCGTCGTCACGTCTCCCTCCCCCAGACGCGACGCTGAACACAGGTACTCGCCGGTAACTTTGTGCGACGGCCGGGCTCTGCGAGGGCCCGCCGGCGACACCGGCGGCGGTCGCGCGCCCGGCTGCGGCAGAATGCGCCGTATGCGCAGTGAGGTGATCACGGTCCGGACCGGGTCCCGGCCGACCGTCCGCGACATCACCAGCGAGGCCGAGCGGTTCGTCGCCGGCCAGGGGGACGGCCTGCTGCACGTCTTCGTGCCGCACGCCACCGCCGGCCTGGCGATCATCGAGACCGGCGCCGGCTCGGACGACGACCTGCTGCGGGCGCTCGACGACCTGCTCCCCACCGACGACCGCTGGCGGCACCGGCACGGCTCGGCCGGCCACGGCCGGGACCACGTGCTGCCCGCCTTCGTCCCCCCGTACGCCAGCCTGCCGGTGCTCGGCGGGCGGCTCCAGCTCGGCACCTGGCAGTCGATCTGCCTGGTCGACACCAACGGCGACAACCCCGACCGGCAGGTCCGCTTCTCCTTCCTGCCCGGCTGAGGCCGACACCGGGAGGGGTGGCCGCCCGGACCGGGCGGCCACCCCGCTCACCAGCGGGTCAGGGACGGACGGTCTCCGACTCGACCGTCTGCCGTCCCAGGTCGGCCTCCGCCCCGGGCGTCAGGCTCCGGGCCGCGGCCGGCGGCCGGTCGTACGTCAGGTTCAAGCCCGGCACCCGGTCCTCGATGACGAAGGTGGCCCGGGTGTGGGCGGGCGCGTCCGGCCGGCTCACGTACGGCAGCACGTCGAAGTTCGCGGCGAGCTGCGCCGGGGTGATCGTGGTCCGGACGTAGCCGCGCAGGTTGTTCTGGAAGCGCAGGTGCGGGTTGAACCCCAGCCACGGGTGCGAGCCGCTTTCCGAGTCGGCGCCGTCCCCGCCGGAGGTGATCGAGGAGCAGACCAGCTCGCTGCCGACCGTGCGGGAGGTCGGGTCGGCGTAGTCCAGCTTGAGGTCGCTGGCCCAGTGCGCGTGCACGTCGCCGGTGAGCACCACCGGGTTGCGCACCCCGGCGGCCACCCAGCCGCGGGTGATCCGGTCCCGCGAGGCCACGTACCCGTCCCAGGCGTCCATGCTCGTCACCGTGAGCGGGCCGGAGTTGTTGTCCCGCTGGGCGAAGAAGACCTGCTGGCCGAGGATGTCCCAGCGGGCCTCGGACCGCCGGAACCCGTCCAGCAGCCACGCCTCCTGCGCGGCCCCGGTGATCGACCGGGCCGGGTCGTACGCCGCCGCGCAGTCCTTGTAGCCGTCGCCGCAGCCCTGGTCGTCCCGGTACTGCCGGGTGTCGAGCATGTGGAAGGTGGCCAGCCGGCCCCAGCGCACCCGCCGGTAGAGCTGCATGTCGATGCCACGCGGGATCGAGGTGCGGCGCAGCGGCATGTTCTCGTAGTACGCCTGGAACGCCGCCGCCCGGCGGGCCGGGAAGTCCGGGTCCGGCGCCTCGGGCACCTCGTCGGCCCAGTTGTTCTCGACCTCGTGGTCGTCGAAGACCACCACCCAGGGTGCGACCGCGTGCGCCGCCTGAAGGTCGGTGTCGGTCTTGTACTGGGCGTGCCGCTGCCGGTAGTTGGCCAGCGTCCGGGTCTCCGGCCCCTCGTGGTCACGCGGGTTGCCGCCCGGCACCGTGTAGGTGTCCGGCGCGTACTCGTACTGGTAGTCGCCGAGGTGCAGGATCAGCTCCGGCTCGGTCTCGGCCAGCCGCCGGTATGCGGTGAAGTAGCCGTGCTCGTACTGCGAGCAGGAGACGAAGCCCATCGCGAGGGCGGCCGGCAGGTGCCACGGCGCCGGCGCGGTGCGGGTACGCCCGACCGGGGAGATCCACCGCTCGGCCCGGAACCGGTAGAAGTACTCCCGGCCGGGAAGCAGCCCGTCCAGCTCGACGTGCACGCTGTGCGCCGACTCCGGCCGGGCCGTCGCGGCGCCGCGACGGACCACGTGCCGGAAGTTCTCGTCGGCGGCCAGCTCCCAGTGCACCGGCACGACGCGGGACGGCATCCCACCCAGGCCGTCCTCGGCGAGCGGTTCGGGGGCCAGCCGCGTCCACAGCACGAAGCCCTCGTGGTCCGGGTCGCCGGAGGCCACCCCGAGGGTGAACGGGTCGCGGCGCAGCGGGCCGGTCGCCGCCGCGCCGGCCGCCACGGGCAGCCCGGTCACCGCGCCGGCCGCGCCGAGCGCCGCGCCGCTGAGCAGGACGGTACGTCGGGACAGTGCCATCGTTTTTCCTCCCCGGAGTCCGGTTTCTCGACTCCGGGCAGCCTCGCGACCGTCGATGTCCGCCAGGTGGCCGGCAGGCGACCGGGGACGGCACTTCTTGCCGAACAGCGGACCCCGGCGGAAACCCGGCGCCGTCAGCCCAGCAGCCGGCGCAGCCGGCCGGGGGTGTGGCCCAGCTGGGCGCGGACCGTGCGGGTCAGGTGGGCCTGGTCGGCGAAGCCCAGCTCGACGGCGAGCCCCGCGAGGCTCTCCGCACCCTCCTCCAGCCGGTCGAGGAGGCGCCCGACCCGAAGCCGGTTGCGGTAGCGGGTCAGCGGCACACCGACCCGGGCCTGGAACTCCCGGCTGAGCCGGTAGGGCGAGACCCCGAGCGCCCGGGCCAGCGGCAGCAGCCCGGCGGCCTCGGGCGCGCCGTCGTGCAGGGCGGCGCGGGCCCGCTCGACGAGCCGCCGGTCCCGCCCGCTCCCGCCGGCCGCCGGCCCGGTGGCCGCGCCGACCAGCCGGACCAGCCGCTCGGCCGCCGCGTGGTCGGGGTCGGCCACCGACCGCAGCAGCAGCCGGTGGGCCAGGTCCACCCGGGCGTCGACGTGCACCACGGCCGGCACCGGCCGCTCCGCGAACAGCTCCCGCCACAGCCGCTCGGACAGGTGCACCGAGGTGCAGTCGTCCCCGCCCGCCGGGTGCGCGAAACGCTCCTCCTCACCGGGCACGGTCAGGTAGGCGACGGTCGGCTCGACGAACTCGGCGCCGCCGCGCCCGGCCCGGCGGAAGCCGCCCCGCCGGGTCAGCACGAGGCCGTGGGCGGTGGCCGGCTCGGGCGCCGACCAGCCGGTGTGGTCGTCCCGGCACCGCACCACGCCGACCCGGAAGTCGGGGTGCGCCAGCAGCGGCGTGGCGGTACGCATGCCGGTCAGCGTAGGCCGACCGGCCGACACGACCGTCCCGCAAGGATCGACAAGACCGCCGGCCGCCGCGGCGGGCAGGGTGGCGGCCGTGACCGAGTCGACCCGCCGGACCGCCGCCCTGCTCACCGTCCTGCTCACCGGGCAGGCGATGGCCTCCATGGACACCTCGATCGCGGCGGTGGCCGCGCCCGCGATCCGGGCCGACCTGGCCGGACCGCCGGCCGTGCAGCAGCTCGTGCTGGCCGGCTACACCCTCACCTTCGCCGTGCTCGTGGTGGTCGGGGCCCGGCTCGGCGCCCGGCACGGCTACCCACGGGTCTTCCTGCTCGGCCTGGCCGGGTTCACCCTCGCCTCGCTGGCCTGCGGCCTCGCCCCGGGGCCGGCCGCGCTGGTGCTGGCCCGGGTGGCGCAGGGCGCCGCCGGCGCGCTCATGGTGCCGCAGGTGCTGTCGCTGATCCAGGCGGCGGTCCCGGCCGCGGGCCGGGCGCGGGCGATCGGGGCGTACTCGATGGTGCTGGCCCTCGGCGTGGCCGCCGGGCAGGTGGTCGGCGGGCTGCTGGTGACCCTCGACCTGGGCGGCCTGACGTGGCGGGCCGCGTTCCTGGTGAACGTGCCGGTCGGCGTGGTGCTCCAGATCGCCGGGCGGCGGGTGTTCACCGGCCTGCCGGCCGGCCCGCCCCGGCGCGGGCCGCTGGACCTGCCGGGCGCGCTGCTCCTCGCCGCCGCGATGCTCACCCTGGTGCTGCCGCTGGTGCTCGGCGGGGACCTGGGCTGGCCCGGATGGGTCCGGGCCGCCGCGGTCGCCGCCGGCGCCGCCGGGCTGCGGCTCTTCCTCGGGTACGAGGTCCGGCGCGCCCGTTGCGACGCGGCCCCGCTGCTGGACGTGGCGGTGCTGCGCCACCCCGGGGTGCCGGCCGGGCTGCTCGCCTGCTGCGTGGTGATGGGCTGCTACGCGGGCTTCCTGTTCGTGCTCACCCTGCGGCTCCAGGACGGGCTGGGCTTCACGGCCCTGGCGGCGGGACTGGCCTTCCTCCCGTACGCCGCGGGATTCGCCCTGTGCGGCCTGGCGGTGGCGCGGCTGCCGGAGCGGGTCCGGGCGGTGCTGCCGGTCGCCGGCCCGCCGGTGCTGGCGGCCGTGGTGGTGGCGGTGGCCGGGCTCTCCGCCGCGGGCTGGCCGTGGCCGGCGGCAAGCGCGCTGCTGGTGGCGGGCGGGGCGGCGCACGCCGCCGCGTTCAGCCCGCTGGTCACCCGGCTCACCGGCGTCGTGCCGGCCGGCGCGGCCGCGGCGCTCTCCGCGGTCGTCTCCACCGGTACGCTGCTCGCGGCCGTGCTCGGGGTGACCCTGGTCGGCGGCCTGCACCTCGCCCTCGCCGCGGCCGGCCGGCACGGCCCGGTGCTCGCCCTGCCCCCGGCGCTCCTGACCGCCGTGCTGCTGCTGGCCGGCGCCGTCGCCGCCCGGCGGGCCACCCGGCCGGCGCCGGACCCCGGGCCGGTCCCGGAGGGTCGTCGGCTCACGGCCGTGACCCCGGGGTGCGTGAGCTGCGCACGTAGGATGTGCGACATGGCGCAGTCCACCGTCCCTGACCGCTCCGGCCTGGCCGGGGACGCCGTGCGCCGCATCCTGCACATCGCCTCGGCCATGCGCCACCACCAGGACGGGGAGATCGCCGCGTTGGGGCTCACCCCGGCCGCCGCCCGCGCCCTGCACGAACTGGACCCCGACCGGCCGCTGCCCGCCCGGGACCTCGCCGCGCAGCTGGGCTGCGACCGCTCCAACGTCACCGGGCTGGTCGACAAGCTGGAGCAGGCGGGGCTGGTGGAGCGGCGGGTCGACCCGGCCGACCGGCGGCAGAAGACGCTGGTGGTGACCGCGGAGGGTCGGCGGGTCCGGGACCGGGTCCGGCTCGTGATGTCCGACTCCCGACTCCTCGGCGGGCTCACCACCGGCGAGCTGGCCACCCTGCGTGAGCTGGTCTGGAAGGTCTCCGACGGCGGCTGCCCGGAGCAGTGCGGCGAGGCCTGACCGGGGCCGGGCGGAACGTGTCCGACTGGGCGAGGTGCCCTCCCGTCGGTAATGCTGTCCGACGTGACCACCCCGCACGATCTCGACGACCGGTTCCGGGCGGCCCTGACCGCGCTCGGCGCCCCCGCCCAGCGGCGTGACCTGGGTGAACCGCTGCCCGGTGACGGGTCGCTGACCGGGGCGCAGGCGCTGGCCCTGTTCGACGCCCAGCTGACCAGCCGGCTGCTCGACCTCGCCGGGCGCTGGCTGCGCAGCTTCGGCGAGGGGTACTACACGATCGGCTCCGCCGGCCACGAGGGCAACGCGGCCGTCGCCGCCGCGCTGCGGCCGACCGATCCCGCCCTGCTCCACTACCGCTCCGGGGCCTTCTACTGCCTGCGTGCCGCGCAGGCGGCGGGCGGCTTCCCGGCCGGGGCGGCGACGCCGGACGCCGACGGGCCGGAGCCGACCGGGGCGCCGACAGCCCGGATCCCCGACCCGCGTACCCCAGCCGACGGTGAGGTGGACGCGGACGCCGGCCCGCCGGCCGTGGCGCCGGAGCCCCCGGGGCTGACGGGCGACCCGGTGGCCGACCCGGCCGCCGCCTCGCCGACGCTGGACGGTCCTGCGATGCCCGACGGCCCGGCGACGCCCGGCGGTCCGGTGGTGCCGCCGGCCGGTGACGGGGCTGAGGCGGCGAGCCTGCCGGCCGGGGCCGGGGTGGCCGTGGACACGGTCGGCGCCGCGACGGCCGGCGTACCCGAACTGCCCCTGCCCGACCCCGACGACGCCTACGCCGACGCGGCCCGCGACGTGCTGCGCGGGATGGTCGCGTCCGCCGCCGAGCCGATCGCCGGGGGCCGGCACAAGGTCTTCGGCCGGGCCGACCTGGCGGTCGTCCCGACCACCTCGACCATCGCCTCGCAGCTACCCCGGGCCGTCGGCCTGGGGCTGGCCCTGGAACGGCTGCGCCGCGGCGGCCGGCGGGCCGGCGAGGAGTCCGACGCCCCGACCTGGCCGCCGGACGCCATCGTGGTCTGCTCGTTCGGCGACGCCTCGGTCAACCACGCCACCGCGACGGCGGCGTTCAACACCGCCGGCTGGTACGACCACACCGGGTTGCGCATCCCGGTCCTGTTCGTCTGCGAGGACAACGGGCTCGGCATCAGCGTGCGCTCACCGCAGGGCTGGGTGGCCGCGACCCTGCGGGCCAGGCCGGGGATCCGCTACTTCGCGGCCGACGGCACCGACGTGGCCGAGGCGTACCGGGTGGCGAAGGAGGCGGCGGCCTGGGTGCGCCGGCACCGGCGGCCGGCCGTGCTGCACCTGGCCACCGTGCGGCTCATGGGGCACGCCGGGGCGGACGCGGAGACCGCGTACCGAAGCCCGGCCGAGATCGCCGCCGACGTGGCGCGGGACCCGCTGCTGGCCACCGCCCGGCGCATGGTCGAGGCCGGCTACGCCACGGGCGAGGAGCTGCTGGCCCGGTACGACGAGCGCGGCTGGCAGATCCGCCGGCTCGCCGAGGAGGTGCTGGACGAGCCGAAGCTCACCTCCCCGGTCGACGTGGTGGCCGAGCTGGCCCCGCGCCGGCCGGTCCGCATCTCCCGGGCGGTCGCCGACGCGGCGACCCGGGCGGCCGGCCCGGACGCCGGCGCCCGGGCCGAGGCGTTCGGCGGCCGGCTGCCCGAACTGGCCGGGCCGCTCACCCTGGCGCAGAGCATCAACGCGGCCCTGACCGACGGGATGCTCGACCACCCGGGGACGGCCGTCTTCGGCGAGGACGTGGCCGCCAAGGGCGGGGTGTACGGGGTCACCAAGGGCCTGCGGGACCGGTTCGGGGCGGCACGGGTGTTCGACACCCTGCTCGACGAGACCTCGATCCTCGGGCTCGCGCTGGGCGCGGGCGTCGCCGGGATGCTGCCGGTGCCGGAGATCCAGTACCTGGCGTACCTGCACAACGCCGAGGACCAGTTGCGGGGCGAGGCGGCGACCATGCGGTTCTTCTCCCGTGGGGCGTTCCGCAACCCCATGGTGGTGCGGGTGGCGGGGCTGGCGTACCAGGAGGGGTTCGGCGGGCACTTCCACAACGACAACTCGGTGGCCGTGCTCCGCGACGTGCCGGGGCTGGTCATCGCGGTGCCGGCCCGCCCGGACGACGCCGCGCCGATGTTGCGTACCTGCCTGGCCGCCGCCGCGGTGGACGGCGCCGTCAGCGTCTTCCTGGAGCCGATCGCGCTCTACCACACCCGCGATCTCTACGCCGAGGGCGACGGCGAGTGGCTGGCGGAGTACGCCGAGCCCGGCGCCTGGGCGGCCCGCCACGTGCCGATCGGCCGCGCCCGGGTGTACGGGGTCGGCTCGGCCGAGGACCTCACCATCATCACCTTCGGTAACGGTGTCCGGATGTCGCTGCGGGCGGCGGCCACCCTGGCCGACGAGGGCGTCGGCAGCCGGGTGGTGGACCTGCGCTGGCTGGCCCCGCTGCCGGTGGCGGACATCATCCGGGAGGCGTCGGCCACCGGCCGGGTGCTGGTGGTGGACGAGACCCGCCGCTCGGGCGGGGTGGGCGAGGGCGTGATCGCCGCCCTGGTCGACGCCGGGTACGTCGGCACGGCGCTCCGGGTGGCCGGACTTGACTCGTTTGTACCATTAGGTCCGGCGGCACGTCAGGTTCTGGTCTCCGAGGAAGCCATTACCGAGGGTGCCCGCACGCTGCTGGCACGGTAAATTCCGTTCCACCCGGTGCGCCACTTGCGCGGGAAGCCACAACTGTGTGGACTGGGCGCGACGGCGTCGGACGACGCCACGAGCAGGGATGAGATGAGGAGGCACGCGACAGTGAGCGCGACCGCTGGTCAGGCCGCCGACGGGGTACGCAGCCTGGCGGACCGGTTCGGGATCGAGCCGGGGATGGTCGTCATGGAGATGGGCTACGACGACGACGTCGACCAGGATCTCCGGGACGCCCTGACCGACCGCTGTGGAGATCTGGTCGACGAGGACACCGACGAGGTGGTCGACTCGGTTCTCGTCTGGTACCGCGACGGCGACGGCGACCTCTTCGAGCTCCTCGTCGACGCCCTCGGACCGCTGGCCGACAACGGCGTGGTGTGGCTCCTGACGCCCAAGGCCGGCCGGGACGGCCACGTCGAGCCGAGCGAGGTCGCGGAGAGCGCGCAGACCGCCGGCCTCCAGCAGACCTCCACCATCAACGCGGGCCGCGACTGGAGCGGCGCCCGCCTCGTGCTCCGGCGCGGGTCCAAGGGCAAGAAGTAGGCCGGGCTCCGCGCCCGGCGGCCGGTGCCGCCGGGTGTGGCAGGCTGATCATCTCCAGACCCGATCCAAGGAGCTCCCATGCCCATCGAGGTTGGCGCCGAGGCGCCGGACTTCGTGCTCAAGGACCAGAACAACCAGGAGGTCCGCCTCGCCGACTTCCGCGGCCGGCGCACCGTCCTGCTGGTCTTCTACCCGCTCGCCTTCACGGGCATCTGCCAGGGCGAGCTGTGCGAGGTGCGGGACAACCTCAACGAGTACGTCAACGACGACGTCCAGGTGCTGACGGTCAGCGTCGACTCGGTCTACGCCCACAAGATCTGGGCCGACCGGGAGGGCTACCAGTTCCCGCTGCTGGCCGACTTCTGGCCGCACGGCGCGGTCGCCCAGGCGTACGGCGTCTTCAACGACGTCGCGGGCATCGCCAACCGGGGCACCTTCGTCATCGACAAGGCCGGCGTGGTCCGGTTCGCCGAGATGAACATGCCCGGCGAGGCGCGGGACCAGCAGGGCTGGCGCAAGGCCCTCGCCGAGGCCGTCGCCGCCTGACCGACGCCGGGCACGTCGTTCGACCGGGCCGGAGCTGGGCAGGTAAGCTTGCCGCTCCGGCCCGCCGTACGGGGCGTTCCGGGCGCGTAGCTCAGCGGGAGAGCACTCGCCTTACAAGCGAGGGGTCGCAGGTTCGAAACCTGCCGCGCCCACCATCGGTGACCAGCAACGGAGCCGATCACAAGATCAGGCCCCCTGCTCGCTGTAGCAGCGCATGTAGCAGCGAGGAAGCCCAGCCCAACTGGTCATTAAGACGCTTCACCGTCGCTCGCATCGCATCAAGGCGGCCCTGAACGGGCCGCACGCGCCGCCGCCCGGGCGCGCGTCCGTCGCTCCGCTGGCGCTCCGACTCCGGCCACGCAACACGCCCGGCGGCTGGCGCGGAAGTAAGAAGCCCAAGGGGCCGCCGCAGCACGACAGGCTGTTGACCGGCGGTGAGATGGGGCGGCAGCCGGCCGGGCCGCGCGGCCAAGAGCCGCCCCTTCACCTCCATAGGAGCATCGGGATGGCTAGCCCAGCTACGCGGGCTGCTTCGCGTACGGGCGCGTCTGTTCCGCCCACCGCACCACGTACGGCGTCAGTAGACCCGCCACGACGAACACCCCGCCGAGCAGGAGCCAACCAGGGACTCCCCAGGCGATGCAGAAGAGTGCCAGTACGGTGGGTGCGATCACGTTCGCCAGGCCGGCCCCGAACCCGAACAGTCCCATGTACTGCCCTTGGGCGTGGGCGGGAGCGAGGCTGAATCGGAGTTCCAGCGAGCCGGCCGTGTGCCACAGTTCACCGATCGTGTGGACGACGATGCCGACGACGATGCCTGTGAGCGCAAGCCATGAGGGAAGTCCTGCCGCTGCGGCCATCGCGGCCATGCCGACGAAGAACGCCACGCCCGAACGCCGCATGGCTTTCCCGGCGGTGGCCCTGTCATCGACCCCTCGGCTAGCCCTGACTTGGAGCAGGACCACTAGAGCGGTGTTGACCAGTGCTGCCCCGCCGATCAGCCACCGGGGTGCGTCGGTGTGCCCGACGATCCAGAGTGGCAGTGCGAAGAGCAGTACCTGGTGGTGAATCGACATGATGCCGTCGAGCACGGTGACGGCAACATACGCCCGGTCCTTCAATACCTCCCACGGGCTGGCCGTTTGCGGCGCGGGCACGGGCGGTAGCGACGGCAGCGCTGCAATGATGGCGGCACTGGCCACGAAACTGAGCGCATTACCCAGCACCAGGGCCAGGTAAGCCGGACGCGTGTCGTACTGCACGGCGAAGCCAGCAGCCACGGCGGCGCAGCTTCCGGCGAGATTCGCGACCGAGCGTAGATAGGCGCGGTATCTGGTGAGGTCAGCAGCGCCGATTCCGCGAACCAGCGGACCGCGTGCCGCACCCCCCGCTGAGCGAGCGAGTTCCCCCATACACAGCGCCACCAGGACCAACCAGAACGACTGCACGAGTACCAGCGCCGCCATCGCTGCGCCCTGAATGACCAGCATCCAGAGATAAATCTCTCGTGGCCCCCGTCGGTCAGCGAGATGCCCAACCGGCACGCCAGCAAAAAGGCCAACGGCAGCCGCGATGCCCATTCCGAGACCGACTTGAGCCAATGGAAGTCCGACGACACGGGTGAAGAAAAGCGCGGCGCTGACCATAAAGACGCCGCTGCCGATCATGTTGACGAACGTTGCCAGAGCGAGAACCCGTTGCGAGCGCGTATCGGGAATCAGCCCTCGTCGGACCAGCACCGATGGCTTTTGCTCTTGATTGTCGGCCGAGCCTCGGCTGGAAGCGTGACTGTTCCTTTGACCCTGCAGAGCCTGCACAGACTTCGGATCCTTCCCGTTGATTAGCTCGGCGAATCTAGCGAGATTGCGGTGAGCTAGTAATCAGTCTGTCGGCCGATACCGAATGTCCTAAGCCCGTGCTAGCTTTATTAGCGTCGGGAGAAGGGTGTGGAGCCGCTCCAACGCCCAGGTCGTCGTCGTGGCACCCCCGCCACTCGGGGGACACAGGGGGCACAAGCCACCGTGAAACGACGTCAAGTAGCGCTGAACGATCGCAACCCGCGACGCCGTGCCAGCAGGCGTCGCGCGCAGGTCCCGCTGGTCGTGGGGCGGCGGCTCTAAGTGCCGCTTCAACTCCCCGACTTGCTGCTCAGGAGGTACCCCGAGCAGTGTCGGCCGAAGGGCGTGACCGCCCATGAGGCGTTGTCGTCAGCGGGCGAGTCGCTCTTCCGCCAAGCCCTGACGCACCAGTGTTGACATGATCGGCAGGACTCCAGCGGCTAGCTTCGGGAACCGCTCCTCAAGCTGAGAATGAAGTGCGACCCCGGCCTCGTCTGTCGCGCCCTCAGGTCGAGGGGGAAGGGGGCCCGTTCACGACGCGTTCAACACCCGAACATGGGGGGCCCTCAAGATCAGCCAGTGCCGCGACCACCAGGGCGCCTAGGTCGAGTTGCGCGTCATCCTGGAGGTTCTCCGTCAGCACGGCGGCAAGCGCTTTGACCTTCTGGTCGTACATAGTGCTGTAGGCGGCTTGTATGGCCCCCGTCGTCAACATCGTCCTAGCCATGTTTGTTGGCGGCAGGGCCCTCAGAGTCGCCTGGTTGATCCTCCTGCGAGGCTGAGGGGGTGGAACAGCCTGCGTGGTTCGAGATTTCGGCGCTGGTGGCAGCAGCGCCGTATCGGGTGACGGTGCTGCCCGCCGATGCTCAGCGGGCGGCAGCCTGTCTGGCAGCTTTGGACATCACGACCAGGTCGTGGCTCGGGGCGGTCGTCGCCAACAGCGGCGGGCTGGTGATCGATCACGGTTGGCTCCGGGTGCTCGGGAGTGGGCACGACGGGCTGCCGGATGTGGCGGCCGAGATGGTTCCCGGGGCTGGTCGTCTGGTCGTCGCTTTTGATGTGATGGGCGGGCAGTTCGCGTGGTCGCAGGCGGAGCCGGGTGTGCGGCCGACGGTGCACTACTTCGGCCCGGAGGACCTGGCTTGGCAGGATCTTGAGCTTGGGTATGGCGACTGGCTGGAGGCGATGCTCGCCGGCGCCATGACCCAGTTCTATGAGGGCTTGCGGTGGCCGGGGTGGGAAGCCGAGGTGGCCAGCGTCGCTCTGGATCAGGGGATCAGCGCGTGGCCACCGCCGTGGACCAGGGAGGGCAAGGATTTCTCGGCGGTGTCTCGCAAGCCCGTGCGGCTTGCTGAACTCGTTTCGGTTCATCAGGATGCGGCGCGGCAGCTCGGCTTCCTCTAGGCCACCGGCGCCTCGGTGAGGACCTGGTCGCCGTCGTAGACGCGGAAGCTGTATCGGCGGCTTCGACGGTGAGGGTTCGGCCGGCGTCAGCATCCACCTCACCCGGCCGTAGGAGCACCTGAGGTGCCGAACCACCTGGCCAGCGCGACCTCGAGCGTCTGCTGATCCTCGCCGACCCACGCGACGTGCCCGTCCGGCCGAAGCAGCAGAGCCGGCGCGTCCAGCTCGTCGCTGGTGTCGGCGACGTGGTCGACCCGGTCGGCCCAGCCGTCCACCGAGAGCCGCCCCGTCCGGTCGAGCAGCAGCCCGTTGCCGGCGCGCATCAGCTCGAACAACCGCCCGTGCTTCAGCGGGACGTCGCGCAGCCGCCGCCCGAGCAGGGCGTGACCCGCACCGAGGTCGTACCGGATGTTGATCGCTGTGATCTTCTCGATCAGGAACCGGTTGACGTCGTTGAAGTCCATCAGCTGCGCGAGCAGCCGCCGAACCGCCTGCGGCCCGGGCTCGTTGGTGGTCAGCTGCATCTGCGCACGGGTGTTGATCAGCACGTCGGCGGCCACCGGATGCCGCTCGGACTCGTAGCTGTCCAGCAGGTCGTCCGGCGCCCAGCCGTTGACGGCCGCCGCGAGCTTCCACCCCAGGTTGAACGAGTCCTGGATGCCGAGATTGAGCCCCTGCCCACCCATGGGCGGGTGGACGTGCGCGGCGTCCCCGGCCAGGAACACCCGTCCGACCCGGTAGCGCTCGGCCTGGCGCGTCGCGTCGCCGAAGCGCGACAGCCAGCGGGGGGAGTGCACGCCGAAGTCGGTGCCGGCGTACCTGCGTAGCTGTCGCTTGAACTCCTCCAGCGTCGGCTGCGCCGAACGGTCCTCGGCCACGCCCTCCGCCGGCACGACCGCCCGGAACACCCCCGGCCTGCCCGACGGCCCGACCCCGAACCGCTTCTCAGTCCTGCGCACCTCGGTCGTCACGTCGAGGATCTCGTCCGGCGACGCCGTCGCCTCCATCTCGCCCAGCAGCGTGTCGATTGTCGACGGCTCGCCGGGGAATCCGACCCCGAGCAGTTTCCGAACGGTGCTGCGCCCACCGTCGCAACCGACGACGAACCGTGCCCGCAACGGCGGTGCCGTTCCGTCTTCGACGTGGACGGTCACGCCGTCGTCGTCCTGCTCCAGCCCGACCACCGCACAGCCGCGCCGGATCTCGGCTCCCACGTCGGCCGCGTGCTCGGCGAGCAGCCGGTCGGTCACCGTCTGCGGAATGCCGAGCACGTATCCGTGGGCGGTGTCCAGCCCGGTGGGAGCGGGCTTGTCGATGCCCGCGAAAAATCCCCGGATCGGGTGCGGCGTGCCGTTCTCGAGGAACCGCTCCAACAGGCCCCGTTGATCCATCACCTCGATGCTGCGCACGTGCAGCCCGAGCGACCGCACGAACGGCGGCGGCTCGGCCTCCTTCTCCAGCACGAGCACGTCGACGCCCCGCAGACGCAGTTCGCTCGCCAGCATCATGCCGGTCGGTCCGCCGCCGACGACGATCACATCGAACATGCATTCCCCCATTGCTGTGGCCATTTTGTGCGCTCGGCCGACCACTGTGCGCCACAACCGGGGTCTTGCCGCAAGCCCAGGGGTGCGGTATATGTTGACAGTGGCAAGGAGTTCTCCTCCTTGCCTTTTCCGTTGCGGAGCCTTTTCTGTTGCGGAGCCTTTTCCGTTGCGGACACCTCGCCGGCTGGGTTCCGCCGGCGATCACCTACCGCGTGGGACGCGCGCCGCAGAGGTCGTCGCGCTCCTGGGTCGTCATCTCCTGGTACGCGGTCCAGAAGGTCCGGAAGGGCTGGCTCAGCTCGGCGCCGTAGGTCGTGCCGGTCACCGCCTGGCGCAGGTCGAGCTGGCCGTCCCGAACGGCGGCTGCCATCTCGCGGAGGAGAGGGTTGTCGCTGCGCCGGAGGCGATCCAGAGCCGTGCGCAGCGCGTCGGCGCGTTCCTCGTCGCCGTTGGTGATGTCGTCCAGGCCGTCCATGGGCGGCTAGGCGTTCGCGCCGGCGAGGGGGTGGTCGTAGCGGCCGCCGTCGGGGAGCGCGGGCAGGGCGACGGCGTCGAGGTCGCTGAGTTCGCGGGTGAGGATCGCGCGGAACACGAGGACGGCGGCGGCGATCTGCTGGCAGAGCTTCGTCGCCTCACCCCAGAGTCGGAACATGTTGGCGACCTCGGCGGCGGCGAGGCCGTAGCCGACGACCGCGCCGACGCCGGTCTCGGCGGTGACGGTGCCGGCGGCGGCGGCGATCCCGGCGATGACGGCGGCGTCGATCAGGCTCTTGACGACGCCGCCGAGGGCCTCGCCCGCGGACCAGACGGCATCGGCCATGTCGACGTACGCCCTGCTGATGGTGGTCAGGGGGTCGTGGAGGTCGGCGGTGGCGTTGGCGGTGGTGGTGAAGTAGCGGAAGGCGCCGTCCCCGGCGACGCCCTGCCACAGCGGGTGCAGGGTGGTGGTGCCGGACTGGAGGTTGTAGGCCAGGTCGTGCAGGGCGCCGCCGACGTTGTCGACGACGGGCGCCATCCGGGCGAGGGCTTCCCAGTCCCCGGAGACCTGGTTCTGGATCCTCCCGATGGGGTCGAAGCCGAAGACGTGGTCGAAGACCTCGTTCAGCCAGGACGCGGGGCTGAGGTAGTCCATCCATCCCAGGGCGTTCGACGGCCTCTCGGGGGCACCGGGAGCGTCGAGGTGGCCTCGAACGTCCCGGGGGTCGATGAAGTCCGCCGGGGCGCAGGGGTTGCCCGCCACCTCCAGTTCCAGTGGGGTGATGCAGCGGTCGACCGCCGCGGGCAGCGTGCGGTCGAGCCGGTCGGCGGCGGCGAGATCGGTCGTGCGGTAGTAGCCGGCGGCGGCCCGCAGCTCCGGGGCGGAGTTCTCCAGGAGGCAGGCGAGCCGGTTGAGGGTGCCGTTGACGAGTTCCACCGCGTGTTCGTGTCCGGCCCGGGCGATCTGGAGCTGTTCGCCGCCGGTCGCGACGTCGGCGTACCGGTTGAGGTAGCCGCGGATCTCGGCGACGTCCGCGGCGGCGCGGTCGACCTGGCGGGCGAAGCCGACCACCGCCTGCGGCTCGACGGACAGCGTCATCTCCGCCGCCTAGTCCACGAGGAAGATGCCGGTCACGCCCACGACGGCGAGGACGACGGCGCCGGCCAGTATGTAGCGGCGCGGGCGTGGCTCCCGGACGGCATAGGTGGCCAGGCCGAGCACTCCACCCAGGACCGAGGCGGCGTACCAGGGGAAGCTGGCCGGCGTGGCCGCACCGATGAGGATCATCCAGGTGGCCAGGACGGCGACGAAGATGGTGGCGTAGGCGATCGTCTGTCGCAGGTTCCGGTAGGCGGTGTGCTGCAACCTCGCGACCGACCGGCGGTAAGCCTCCGCCGCCTCGGCACGCTCACCATCGGTGCCGTTCCGCCGGCTGTTCCGGCTCCCCGACCGTCGGGCCCCACTCATGCCGGCGAAGATACCAACGATGGTCACACCGCCGCTGCCCTGCGTGACGTACGGCGGCTAGGGTGACCGCGTGGAGGAACGGTTGGTTCTCAGCTCGTCGTTCGGCGCGGCGGCGGCCGCCTACGCCGAGCACCGCCCGGACTACGCGCAGGCCGCCGTGCGCTGGGCGCTGGAGCCCGCGCCCGGCCGGCGAGTGCTCGACCTCGGCGCCGGAACCGGCAAGCTGACGTCCACGCTGGTCGCGCTGGGTGCCGACGTCGTCGCGGTCGAACCGGACCCGGCGATGCTGGCCGAGCTGCGCCGTGCCCTGCCGACCGTCCGTGCCCTGCCGGGCAGCGCCGAGGCGATCCCGCTGCCGGACGCGTCCGTCGATGCCGTGCTGGCCGGCAACGCCCTGCACTGGTTCGACATGGCGGTCGCGGGCCCGGAGATCGCCAGGGTCCTCGCGCCCGGAGGCATCCTGGCCGGCCTGTGGAACGTCCTGGACAACCGGGTCGACTGGGTTGCCGGGCTCGAACGGGTCAGCGGCAACGCGGCCATCGGCCCGCGGGACACGTTGAGCAGTTGGCGCGCCGCGACGGCGGACCTGTGCTCTCCGGGCGGCGGCCTGGTCGCCCGCTTCGGCTCGCCGGAGCAGGCCGAGTTCCCGCACGGGCAGCGCCGGACCGCCGACTCCCTCGTCGCGACACTCGCGACCCGCGCGGGGATGCTGGTCATGGCGGAACCGGCCCGGGCGGCCACGTTCGGCCGGATCCGCGCCTTCCTCGCCGGTGGGCCGGAAACCGCCCAGGGCGAGTTCACCCTGCCGATGCTGACCGGCGTGCTGCGCGTCCGGCGGGGACGCCGTCGAGCGCGGTGCCGGTCAGGCGATGCCGCCGTCGCTGTGCAGGAGCTGACCGTTGATCCAGCCACCCTCGGGTGAGCACAGGAACGCGACGAGGTTCGCGCAGTCCTGCGGGCGTCCGAGGCGTCCGAGCGGGGTGGACCGGAGGACCGCATCCTTGATCTCTGCCGTCATCCAGCCGGTGTCGGTGGGACCCGGATCGATGGCGTTGGCGGTCACGCCGAGGTGGGCCAGTTCCCGGGCCGCGGCCAGAGTGATCCGGTCGAGCGCGCCTTTGCTGGCGCCGTAGGGAAGGTTCCCGACGGTGTGGTCACTGGTCAGGCTGATGATGCGGCCGGTGCCGTGAGCACCCTGGAAACGTTGGGCGTACTCGCGGATCAGCAGCCAGCTCGCCCGGGCGTTGACCGCGAAGTGACGGTCGAAGCTCTCGATGCTGGTGTCGAGCAGGCCCGAGTCGACGCTCTCGCAGTGGGCGAGGACGAGCGCCCCGACCGGGCCCAGCTCCCGCTCCACGGTCTCGAAGATCGCCGCCGTGGCGTGCGGATCGGTGAGGTCCGCCTCGACGGCGGCGGTTGCGGCACCGTGCGTGCCGGCCTGGCTGGCGAGTCGCGTCACCGCCTCGGGCTCGGCTCCCCAGGGCATCCGCTCGTCGTACGGGGTCCAGTAGGTGAACCCGACATCCCAGCCGGTCTGCGCCAGCTTCAGCACCACCGAGGCGGCGATGCCGGCGCTGCGGCCCGCGCCGGTCACCAGGGCGACGGGCCGATGCTGTTGATCCGTGCCAGCCATGAGCCCCAACCGTCTGTCGTCGCGTGCCCCGCTGGTCACGCCTGCGCCTCGTGCTGCCGGCGCACCATCTCCGCGATCCAGACGGGCGCGAACGGCGACGTGCAGCCCGGGGGAGTCGGATAGTCCTTGAGCACCTCCAGGCGCTCGCCGATGCCGATCGCGCGGGCGCGAAGCCCCGCATCCTCGATCCCGATCTGCGCCAGGCAGTGGTTCATCGCCCACTGCAGGCGATCCGGCGCGTCCTTCAGCTCCGCCTCGATGACGTCGAGCAGCCCGTCGAGGTCGAGGCCCTCGGGCTTCTTCGCCACGCGTTCCGTGGTCAGCGCCCAGCCGGCACTCGCCACGACGGGATCCGGATCGGCTGACCAGGCCACGCGCAGCTCTTCCGCGTGCGGGTTCTTCTTCACCACGTAGTTCACGAGCCAGTCGTGCACCTTGGGCGTGCGCGCCTCGCGCACCATGACGTCCAACTCGTCCCGCGCGAACGCCTTCGGGCGGCAGATGAGGAGTGCCAGCAGTCTCGCCGCGGAGTCATCCGTCTCCCAGAGCTGGCGCGCGAGTTCCTGCTGCGTCTTCAGCCGCTTCGCGAGCGCGCGCAGCTTGCCGAGGTTCACGCCGTGATCGTCACCGTGCCGCTCGTTCACCGCGCGTGCCTTCGGATCCTCCAGCTCGGCCAGCTCGGCCATCACCCCGGCCAGCGTCGTCTCGGCCACCTCAGCCTCCCGCCCATCAGGTGCGAGATGCAGCCTACGACGGCCGGTTAGCCGGGGGGTGACGGCGGCTCGGGTGGTCCTCGGTGCGCGCGGACGGTGTCGGCGACGGCGACCCCGAGCAGGACCGCGGTGGCGGCGACGACTGCCGCCAGCGGCGGCGCCAGGAGCACCGGGGGTGCCAGCGCGAACAGCACGAGGATTCCGATCGGCCGGTCCCGGGACACCCGGGCGAAGACGGCGTACTCGAAGGCGGCGCGGCCGGCCAGGAACAGCGCGGGCCCGCCGAGGATCACGGCGGCCCAGGCGCGCGGCGTGTGCCCGAGTGGATGCGCGATGACGAGTTCGTCGCCCACGGCGGTGGCGACGATGCCGGCGAGCATCACGAGGTGGGCGGCCGCCGCCAACCGGGCCAGGGGATCCGGCCGGCGGGCCGCCGCGATGGCGGCGGGCAGCAGCTCCCCGGCCCGGTGCAGGTAGATCCGCCAGAACAGCACCGTGGCGACGAACGACACCACGAACGCCGCCGTCCGGTCGGCCGCGAAGCCGCTGCCACTCAGCGTCAACGTGCCCACCAGGATCAGCTCGCCGAGCGCGATGATGAAGAGCTGCCGGTACCGCTCGGACAGGTGCTCGGCCACGATCGGGTACTCCGATTCGGGCGAGCGTCCCAGCCGCGGCGTCGGGAAGCGCAGGACGCCGCCCGTGACGTCCACGGCCACCGCCAGCGTCCACAGGACGACGCGGGCCGGCACGGGCGCCAGCGCCCCGGCGATCCACGGCACCGCGGACACGGCGAACCAGCCCAGCACCCGGATGCTCCGGCGCTGCAGCTCCTGTCCGCGCAGGGCGAGGACGAGGAAGAGCTGACGGCCGACATGGATGGCGACGTACGCGCCAGCGAAGGCCAGGCCCCGGTCGCCGAACGCGTCCGGCAGCGCCACGACCATCACCAGGCAGCTTGACGCCGCTCGCCGTCCTCATCGGCTGGCCCGCCCGGCGCTCTAGCCGAAGGTGAACACGTACGCCTCGGCGCCGGGCTCGAGGAACGTGATCTCCAGGGTCCCTTCCCGGACCGTGTCCCGCTGGCGGACGAGCTGGTACAGCCGGCCCTCGCGGAGCAGGCCGTTGCCGTCCTCGTCCACGTCGTCGCCGTGTGCCGGGCCCGGTGCCGCGCCGTCGAGGAGCAGGCGGAAGGGGATCGGGTCCCGCGTGCCGGGCGACAGCACGAGGTGCGCGTCGCGGGCCTGGAACCGGACGGCGAGGGTGCCGCCGGCCCGGTCCACCACCACGTACTCCGAGCCGATCGTCCACTCGCCGCCGAGCGCCCAGTGGTCCGGGGGCAGGCCCGCGGGGAGTTCGTAGGCCTGGGTGGCGTCGTACGTGGCCTGGTCCGGTGCCGCGAACTGTTCGGAGCGCGCGTAACCGAGATACGTCTCGGGCGTGCGCAGGTGGTCCCAGTCGGCGTCGGCCTCCACACCGCGCCCCTCCACCGGCACGAGGTCGCGGTCGACGCCGAGCAGCCGCTGGATGACGCGCTCGGACTGCTCGTAGCGGCCCTCGCCGAAGTGGTGGTCGCGGATCGTGCCGTCCGCGTCGACGAAGTAGAGCGCGGGCCAGTAGTGGTTGTCGAACGCGCTCCAGACGGCGTAGTCGTTGTCGGCCGCGACCGGGTAGTCGATGCCCCGCGCCCGCACCGCCCGGCGCACCTCGTCGATGTCGTGCTCGAACGCGAACTCCGGCGTGTGCACGCCGATGACGACGAGGCCGTCGTCCCGGTAGGCCTGCGACCACGCCCGGACGTACGGCTCCTGGCGTAGCCAGTTGATGCAGGTCAGCGTCCAGAAGTTCACCACGACCGGGCGCCCGCGCAGCTCGGCGGGACCGAGTGGCCTCGAGTTGAGCCACTCGGTCGCCCCGTCGAGCGCGGGCAGGTGCAGCCGCTCGAAGACGGCCATCTAGCGCAGCGACCGGAACGCGGTGCGGAGCTCGTCGCACAGCAGTTGCGGCTGCTCCCACGCCGCGAAGTGCCCGCCCCGGTCGAGCGTGTTGTAGTGGATGAGGTTCGGATAGGCCTGCTCGGCCCAGCTCCGCGGCGCCTGGTAGAGCTCGTCGGGGAAGACGCTCACGGCGGCCGGGACGGAGACGTCCTTGGCGCCGAGGAAGGAGAACTTGTTCTCCCAGTAGAGGCGCGCGGCGGAGACGCCGGTGTTGGTCAGCCAGGTGAGCGTGATGTTGTCGAGGATGTCGTCGCGGGTGAGGCCGCCGGGTTGCCCGGCGAAGGCCCGGCAGATCAGCTCCAGGCTGGCCGCGTCGTGGTCGCACATGAAGGTTGCCAGCGCGACGGGCGAGTCCGCGAGTCCGATCAGTGTCTCGGGGCGGGTGGCCATGATCAGTGCGTAGGCGGAGTGCTTCCAGAAGAAGTCCTGCTGCTCGGCGGCCCGCCTTTCCTCCTCGGAGAGGTTGGCCGGCAGCTTGGACAGCGCGCCGTTGATTCCGGTGATGTCGGACTGGACCAGCGCGTCGATCTCGAACGGAACCGTGCTCGGCATGTTGGTGTGGATGCCGGCGAGTTCCGGCGGCGCCTGCACGCCCATGAGGTTGGTGATCAGTGCGCCCCAGTCGCCGCCCTGGGCGACGAACCGGTCGTAGCCGAGGCGTTTCATCAGCTCGGTCCAGGCGCTCGCGATGTGTTCCGGCCCCCAGCCGGGTTCGGTCGGCTTGCCCGAGAAGCCGTAGCCGGGCATCGACGGGATCACCACGTGGAAGGCGTCCGAGGCGGACCCGCCGTGGGCCGTGGGATCGGTCAGCGGCTCGATGATCTTCAGCTGCTCGATGATCGAGCCGGGCCAGCCGTGCGTGACGATGAGCGGCAGCGCGCCCTCGTGCTTGGACCGGACGTGGATGAAGTGGATGTCCAGGCCGTCGATCTCGGTGATGAAGTTCGGCAGGGAGTTCAGTCTCGCCTCGACCTTGCGCCAGTCGTACTCCTTCTCCCAGTAGCGGGCGAGGGCCCGGCTGGTCTCCAGCGGCACGCCCTGCGACTGGTCGTCCACGGTCTGCTTCTCCGGCCAGCGGGTGGCCGCGATGCGCTGCCGCAGCGCCTGGAGATCCGCCTCGGGGATCTCCACCGTGAACGGCCGGATGTCGGTGGCGCGGGCCAGCGTCTGCGTCTTGACGGCCACGTGGGCTCCTTCTCCTCGGGCTTGTCGCAGCGTGCGATCAGCTCCGGTTCTCTCCCCGGCGGGGGAGCTTCCAGTCGGGTCGGGGGAAGTGGCAGGTGTAGCCGCCGGGATGCTTCTCCAGGTAGTCCTGGTGCTCCGGCTCGGCCTCCCAGAAGGGGCCGGCCGGGGTGACCTCGGTGACCACCTTGCCCGGCCACAGCCCGGAGGCGTCGACGTCGGCGATCGTGTCCTCGGCGACCTTCCGCTGCTGGTCGTCGCAGTAGAAGATGGCGGACCGGTAGCTGGTGCCGACGTCGCCGCCCTGCCGGTTCTTCGTGGTCGGGTCGTGGACCTGGAAGAAGAACTCGAGAAGGTCCCGGTACGAGAGCTTGCTCGGGTCGTAGGCGATCTCGATGGCCTCGGCGTGGCCCTCGTGGTTGTAGTACGTCGCGTTGGGCACGTCCCCGCCGGTGTATCCGACCCGGGTGGAGACCACGCCGGGGCGCTTCCGGATGAGGTCCTGCATCCCCCAGAAACAGCCGCCGGCCAGGACGGCCTTCTCAGTCGTGTCGGTCATCGCTTCGCCCCCCGTCCGGGTGCTCGAACAGTGCGCGGTACTCGCCGTACCCTTCCCGTTCCAGGTCCTCGCGCCGGATGAACCGGAGCGCGGCGGAGTTCATGCAGTAGCGCAGCCCGCCGGTCGCCAGCGGGCCGTCGTCGAACACGTGCCCGAGGTGACTGTCCCCGTGCGCCGACCGCACCTCGGTGCGGACCATGCCGAGGGTGGAGTCCCGCACCTCGACCACGTTCCTCGGCTCGATGGGCCGGGTGAAGGAGGGCCAGCCGGTGCCGCTGTCGTATTTGTCGGCGGACGCGAACAGTGGTTCGCCGGACACGACATCGACGTAGATGCCCTGCTCCTTGCTGTCCCAGTACGGGTTGGCGAAGGGCCGCTCAGTCCCGCCCTCCTGGGTGACCCGGTACTGCTCGGGCGACAACCGGGACACTGCCTCAGGGTTCTTCCGGTACTCGTGTGACACCGTCGTTCCTCTCGGCTGGGTCGTCGGCAAGGAAGGTCGGTTCAACAGGCTGCACACGCAGCGCGAGTGGCTACCCGGCCTGCCGTCGACTAACCCCGCACGCGGTCCGGAGGAATCACCGCCGCTGCCGGGACTGGGCCTCGGTCTCGAGCATGTCGTTCAGCGCCAGCGCCGTGTTGATCAGGGCGAGGTGGCTGAAGGCCTGCGGGTAGTTCCCGATCTGCTCACCGGTCGAGGCGATCTCCTCGGCGTACAGGCCGAGGTGGTTGCTGAAGGTGAACATCTTCTCGAAGGTGAGCCGGGCGTCGTCGAGGCGGCCGGAGCGCGCCAGCGCCTCGGCGTACCAGAAGGTGCACATGTTGAAGGTGCCCTCATGGCCGGGGAGACCGTCGGGGGAGTGGACCGGGTCGTACCGGTGGACCAGGCTGTCGGAGACCAGCTCCCGCTCGATGGCCTCGAGGGTGCGGCACCACATCGGATCCGACGGCGTCACGAAACCGACCGCCGGCATGGAGAGCAGCGCGGCGTCCAGGACGTTCTCGCCGTAGGCCTGGACGAAGGACCCGCGGCCCCGGTGATAGCCGCGCGCCATCACCTGGTCGTAGATCAGGTTGCGCTGGCTGGTCCAGCAGCCGACGTCCCCGGGGCGGCCGTGCCGGCCGGCGAGTCGGATGGCCCGGTCCAGGGCCACCCAGGACATCACCCGGCCGAAGGTGTAGTCCCGGGGATGGTGCCGGCTCTCCCAGATGCCGGCGTCCGGCTGGTCCCAGTTGTGGCACAGCCAGTCGACGAGTCGCACGGTGCTCTTCCACACCTGGTGGGAGACCCGGATGCCCTGTTCGTCGGCGACGTGCATGGCGTAGAGCGCCTCGCCGTGGATGTCGAGCTGGAGCTGGTCGGCGGCGCCGTTGCCGATCCGGACGGGCCGGGAGCCGCGGTATCCCTCCAGGTGGTCGAGTATCTCCTCGTGCAGGTCGGACGACCCGTCGACCCGGTACATGATCTTCAGCGGGGCCTGGTGGTCGCCGGCCTCACGGATCCGCTCGTCCAGCCAGTCCATGTAGCGGCTGACCTCCTCGGTGAAGCCGAGGCCGAGCAGCGCGTGCACCGAGAAGGACGTGTCCCGGACCCAGGTGTAGCGGTAGTCCCAGTTGCGGGTGCCGCCGACCAGTTCGGGCAGGGCGGCCGTCGGCGCGGCGATCATCGCCCCGGTGGGCGCGTACGTCATCAGCTTCAACGTGATGGCCGACCGCTCGACCATCTCCCGCCACCGGCCGGTGTACCGGGACCGTTCGACCCACCGTCGCCAGTAGTCCCGGGTCCACTCGAACATCCCCTGCACCTCTTCGAGCGGGACGGCCCGGGGTTCCATGTCCGAGTTCGTCTCCAGCACCACCCCGCCGGTGTCGCCCTGGTTCAGGGTGCCGAACCCGATGAGGTCGCCGTCCCCCAGGTGCATGTCCTCCTTGGCGATGAGGCGGCGGATCGGTTGCACCGGGTTGAAGGTGAGCGATGCGGACGAGCCGCGGAAGACGAACCCGTTGCGGTGTCGCTCCAGTCGGGGCTGCTCGCGGCCGTAGTCGAACCGGGGCCGGCACTCCAGCCGGAACCGCATGCTGCCCCGGACCATGGTGACCATGCGCACCAGGCGGTGCACGTCGGTGACCCGCTCGCCGGTGACGGGCATGAAGTCCTGGACCTCGGCGACCCCGTCTGCGCTGATGAACCGCGTGATCAGGATCGGGGTACCGGGCAGGTAGAGCTGCTTGGTGACGTAGGTGGTCTCGTGGGGGGCGATGCGGAAGTAGCCGCCCCGCTCCTTGTCGAGCAGGCCGCCGAAGATGCTGGGCGAGTCGAAGCGCGGCGCGCAGAACCAGTCGATCGTGCCGTCGCAGGTCACCAGGGCGGCGGTCTGAAGATCACCGATGAGCCCGTGATCCTCGATCGGCGGATACTCGTCCACGTCGCCCCCCGGTCTCGACTGCACCCTCCCGCAGTAACCTAAAGGGGAATTTTGACCATGTAAGTCGTATTCGTGAACGCCACCCCTCCGCGTGCTCAGCCGCGCCGCCGCGCCTCGACCGCCCGGCGGGTCTCCTCGCCGACCAGGTCGCCGTTGATCGCGGCGGCCGCCAGGGCGCCCGCCGCCGCTGCCGCGCCGACCTGCGCGGCCGGGTCGGTCACGTTGCCCGCGACCCACACCCCCGGCACGTCGGTACGCCCCGTCGGGTCGGCCGGGACGTGCTCGCCGACCCCGGCCGGATGCTCGACCGCCCGCAACCCGAGCGCCGCCAGGAACCCGGCCCGCGCCACCATCCGGGGGCCGGCGACCAGCACCTCGCGCCCGACCAGCCGGCCGTCGCGCAGGCGCACCCCGACCAGCCGGTCCTCCACGACCTCCACCGACGCGACCTCGCCCTCGACCACGGCGACGCCCCGGGCGGCCAGCTGTTCGGCCTGCTCGTCACCGAGCGGCGGCGCGGTGTGGTGGAGGAGGACGACGTCGTCGCTCCACTGACGGAACAGCAGCGCCTGGTGCACCGACAGCGGCCCGGTGGCCAGCACCCCGATCGGGCGGTCGCGCACCTCCCACCCGTGGCAGTACGGGCAGTGCACCACGTCCCGGCCCCACCGCTCGCGCAGCCCGGGCACGTCGGGCAGCTCGTCGACCAGGCCGGTTGCCACCAGCAGCCGGCCTGCCCGGACCCGACGGCCGCCGGCCAGCGCCACCGCGAAACCGTCCCCGTCGCGGGTCACCGTGTCGACCTGTCCGTCCAGCAGGTGCCCGCCGTACCGGCGGACCTCGTCCCGGCCGCGGGCCAGCAGCTCGGCCGGGGGCATGCCGTCACGGGCCAGCAGCCCGTGCACCCCGTCGGCCGGTGCGTTGCGCGGGCTGCCCCCGTCGATCACCAGGACCGACCGGCGCGCCCGGGCCAGCATGAGCGCCCCGCTCAACCCGGCGGCGCCGCCGCCGACCACCACCACCTCGTACCCTTCGGTCATCGTGACCACCTCCTGCCGCAACGGTGCGGCGGTGGTGGCCAGACCTGCAAACATTGTTGCTGTTCTGGCAAACTAGGCGGATGGACGACGACCTCGACCGGGCGCTCGACGCGGTGGGCCCCCGGCTGCGCGCGCTGCGCCGCGAGCGGGAGACCACCCTGGCCGACCTGTCGGCCGCCACCGGCGTCTCGGTGAGCACCCTGTCCCGGCTGGAATCCGGCAGCCGCCGCCCCACCCTGGAACTGCTGCTGCCACTCGCCCGGGCGCACGGCGTGACGCTCGACGAACTGGTCGGCGCCCCGCCCACCGGCGACCCCCGCATCCACCTGCGGCCGGTCACCCGCCACGGCATGACCATGCTGCCGCTCACCCGCCGGGCCGGCGGCATCCAGGCCTACAAGCTGGTCATCCCGGCCGGCGGGCGGCCCGCCGAGCCCACCCCGCAGACCCACGAGGGGTACGAGTGGGTCTACGTGCTCAACGGGCGGCTGCGGCTGGTCCTCGGCGAGCACGACCTGGTGCTGGCCCCCGGCGAGGCGGCCGAGTTCGACACCCGCGTGCCGCACTGGTTCGGCCGCGCCGACGACGAGGCCGTCGAGTTCCTCAGCCTCTTCGGCGCCCAGGGCGAACGCGCCCACCTCCGCGCCCGCCCCCGCGCCTGACCCGATCTTGGTACGAAATGGGTGACGTTGACCACCCCGGCGCCGGGCTCCCGTGTAGGGGCAGGTCATCTGCCGTTACCCGGCGGTTAGGGTGGGCATCGCGAAGTCGCTTCCCCGGACCCGGGGCGCGGCTTCGTAGTGCTTCACGGGATCCGTGGAGCCCAGCCGTCCCGACGTTCTCCGGGCCAACCGCAACGGGACGGCTGCACCCCCACCGCCCGGCCGGCGTGACCGGCTGGGCCAACCCGGAACGGAGTAAGGCCACGCCATGAGCGTGTCTACGCAGGATCCTGCTGTCCCGGTCGAGCCGGCGGAACCCGCCGCGCAGAGCCGCCTCGACCGCTTCTTCGAGATCACCCGCCGAGGCTCGACGGTCCGGCGCGAGGTGCTCGCCGGGCTCACCACCTTCGCGACGATGGCCTACATCGTCGTCCTCAATCCGCTGATCATCGGCACGGCGCCGGACGCCGACGGCAGGACGCTGGGTATCCCGGCGGTCGCCGGGGTCACCGCCCTGGTCGCCGCGGTCATGACGATCATGATGGGCATCGTCGGCCGGGTGCCGTTCGCGGTGGCCACCGGCCTCGGGCTGAACGCCTTCGTGGCGTACGCGGTCGCGTCCCAGATGAGCTGGGCCGAGGCCATGGGCCTGGTCGTCATCGAGGGCCTGATCATCACCGTGCTGGTGCTGACCGGTTTCCGCAAGGCCGTCTTCCGGGCCATTCCCGCCGAGCTGAAGGCGGCCATCGCGGCCGGCATCGGCCTGTTCATCGCGCTGATCGGCTTCGTCGACGGCGGTCTGGTCCGGGCCGGCACCGGTGTGCCGCTGCAGCTCGGCTCGGGCAGCAACGGGACGCTGCACGGCTGGCCCACGGTCGTCTTCGTGGTCGGCCTGCTGGTCACCGGCATCCTGGTCGCCCGCAAGGTGAAGGCCGGCGTCCTGATCGGCATCGTGACCACCACGGCCGTCGCGTTGATCGTCAACGCGTTCGCCAAGCCCGGCCCGTCCCTCGTCGACGGCAAGCCCAACCCGGACGGGTGGCGGCTCAACGTGCCGACCCTGCCGGACCCGCTGGTCCAGAAGCCCGACCTGCACCTGCTCGGCAACGTGTCGTTCGGCGCGTTCGCCCACGTCGGCCTGATGACCGCGCTGCTGCTGGTCTTCACCCTGGTGCTGGCCGACTTCTTCGACGTCATGGGCACCACGGTCGGCCTGGCCAGGCAGGCCAACCTGGCCACCGAGGACGGCACCGACATGCCGCGCCTCGGCAAGGTGCTCTTCGTCGACGGCGTCGCCGCGGTCGCCGGCGGCGCGGGCAGCGCCTCGTCGGCCACCACGTACGTCGAGTCCTCCTCGGGCATCGCGGATGGCGGGCGGACCGGCCTGACCAGCGTGGTCACCGGCCTGCTCTTCCTGGGCGCGCTGCTGCTCACCCCGCTGGTGTCGCTGGTGCCGAGCGAGGCCGCCGGCCCGGCGCTGGTGGTGGTCGGCGCGCTGATGATCCGCCAGGTGAGGGACATCGACTTCACCGACGTGGGCGTCGCCGTCCCGGCGTTCCTGACCATGACGCTCATGCCGTTCACCTACTCGATCACCAACGGCATCGGCGCCGGCTTCGTGAGCTGGGTGGCGATCCGCGTGGCCCAGGGCAGGGCCCGGCAGATCCACCCGCTGATGTGGGCGGTGGCCGCCGCGTTCGTGGTCTACTTCGCCATCAACCTGGTCAAGGCCGTCACCGGCGTCAGCTGACCGGTTCCACGCCGCGCCCCCGTTGCCCGTTGGCCCGAGGCAACGGGGGCGCGGCGTATCCCGATCATGGGTTAGAGTGCCGGGGCGCGGACACGCGACCGTCGTGGGCGCAGGGGGATGAGGCCATGGATTGCCATGAGCTTCCCCTGCCATGCCTTTTTCCGGGTCGCGCGCGCTGATCGACCGCGACCCGGGTCACTCCACGACCTTGGAGATTCGCGTTGTCCACTCTTGACCTGACCACCGACCGTCTCGTGCTGCGCCCCTGGCCGGCCGACGAGGCCGCCGCCGTCGTCGCCGGAGAGCGGCGCCCGCACTGGGCGCCGGACTACCCGGCCGACGGCGAACGGATGATCGCCGGGATCATCGCCGGCAACCCGGACCAGCCGCACGGCCACCGGCTCATCATCGAGCGGGAGACCGGCCTCACCGTGGGCGCCATCGGGCTGAAGTGGCCGCCCACCGACGGTGCCATCGAGTTCGGCTACGGCATCGTCGAGTCCCGGCGCTGCCGGGGCTACGTCACCGAGGCGGTCCGCGCGCTGGTCGCGTACGCCCGCGCCCTCCCCGGGGTGACGGAGGTCTTCGCCACCGTCGACCCGGCCAACGTGCCGTCCGTCCGGGTGCTGGAGAAGGCCGGCCTGCGCCGGGACGGCACCGTCGACAGTGACGAGGGGCTGCTGCACCGGTACGTCGCCGAGTAACACCGGAGCGACCGGCCCGGCGGCGGGGGCGACCCGCGGCCGGGCCGGTCGTCGTTGAACCGGGCGTGAGTTACGCGGACGTCAACGGGGTGCGGCTCTGGTACGAGATGCACGGGACGGGCCGGCCGCTCGTCCTGCTCCACGGCGGGTACGGGTCGACGGAGATGTTCGCCCCGATCGTTCCCGACCTGACCACGCGCCGGCAGGTCGTCGCCGTCGACCTCCAGGGCCACGGACGCACCGCCGACGTGGACCGGCCGCTGCGCTACGAGGCGATGGCCGACGACCTCGCCGCCCTGCTGCGGCACCTCGACCTGCCGCCGGCCGACGTGCTGGGCTACTCGCTCGGCGGCGGGGTGGCCCTGCGCGCCGCCATCCAGCACCCGGCCCTGGTCCGCCGCCTCGTGCTGGTCTCCACGCCGTGCCGGCGGCAGGGCTGGTACCCGGAGGTGCTGGCCGCCATGGCCGCCCAGGACGAGCGGGTCGCCGAGCAGATGCGCGGCACCCCGCCGCACCAGCTTTACGCGCGGGTCGCCCCCCGCCCGCAGGACTGGCCGGCGCTCTGGGCGAAGACCGGCGAGCTGCTGCGCCGCGAGTACGACTGGTCGGCCGAGGTGGCCGCCCTGCCCATGCCGGTGCTGCTGGTCTTCGCCGACGCCGACTCGATCCCGGTCCGCCACGTGGCCGAGTTCTTCGGGCTGCTCGGCGGCGGCCACCGGGACGCCGGCGGGGACGGCACCGACCGGCCCGCGTCCCGGTTGGCCGTGCTGCCCGGGCTGACCCACTACGACATCGTCGGCTCATCGGCCCTGCCCGCGGCGGTGCTGCCCTTCCTCACCCACGAGGTGCGCGCCCCCGGGTGATGCGGCGGGCGCGTCCCCGCCGGAGCAGCCGCCCGGCCAGCAGGCCGCCGACCACCAGCACCACGGCCCCGGCCGCCCACCAGAACCGGCCGCCCGGTCCCGCCGGTGGATCCGCCGCGCGGACCCGCCCGGCGCGGACCACCGCGTCCGCCACGTCGATGGCGAGCACCTGGTCCGGGGCGGTGAGCAGGGTGGTCGGCGCGGCGGCCCCCGGCGCGAGGCCCAGCACCCGGACCGTCCGCACGTTCCCGTACGCGGTCCGCTGGTCCATCTCCAGCGTGCCGTCGAAGGAGGTCGGGGAGTTCGGCTCGGGCCGGTACGCCACCACCACCGCGGTTCCGTCCGCCTGCCAGCCGAGCAGCCGGATCGTGGTGACGCCCGCGACGGCGGGCAGCGCCGGGGCGCCGAGGTCCTTCCCGGTCGTGTCGACCCGACGCAGCCGCCACCGGTCGGTGCCCGGGTCGTGGCTGACCAGCGCCAGCGTCCCGTCCGGCAGCCAGGCTCCCTTGCCGGCCAGCCCGCTCTGCGGCGGCAGCGGGAAGGAGGAGATGCTCCGCCCGTCGGCACTGGACACGAGCACCTTGTCGCCGACCTGGTAGGCCAGCCGGGACCCGTCGGCCGTGAACGCGACCGGGGTGCCGAAGACCGGCAGTTGCTCCACCTCCAGCAGGCGAACCGCCCGGCCGGTGTCGAGCCGCACCAGGCTCAGCGTGTTGGCGTAGGTGCTGCCCTCCGGGTTGGTCGGCGTGATGTCCCGGACCACCAGCGCCGTCCCGTCGGGTGCCCACCCGGCCGGCTCGGTCAGCGTGCTGCCCTGCCTGGGGCTGGGCAGCCGCCGGACCGTCCCGTCCACCAGGTCGACCAGGTCGATCCCGGGGTGCTCGGGCGACCCGGCCGGCACGGCGATCCGCCGCCCGTCGGGGGAGAGCAGCACCTGCTCACCGGCCGGCGCCTCGAAGCCGACCGTCCAGGTCCGGTAGCGGTCGGCCTCGGCGGCGACGATGCCCACGGTGCCGTCCTCGTCGATCAACCCGGTGAGCCCGCGCGCCTGCCCGCTGAACACGACCGACGCCGGGCCGAGCCGGGGCCGGTCGGTGGCCCGCAGCGCGCCGAACCCCGGCAGCCCGATCCGGTCCGGCAGCGCCGGGCCGTCCACCCCGGCCGGGGCCGGCGCCGGCCGCCCGCCACCGCCCACCGCCAGTGGCACGAGCGCCACCAGCACCAGCACCGCCGCGACGGCCGCCGCCATCCGCCGCCGGGTGCGCCGCGCGGTCCGCACCGCCCGGTCGTGCACCGGGTACGCGGGCACCTCGGCCGCCGCCTCCCGCAGCGCCTCCCGCAGCCGTACGCTCATCGCCCGCTCCTCTCCGGCGTGGCCTCCCACAGGTCGGGGATGAGCTGGCGGAGCCGGCGCACGGCGTCGTGCCCGTGCCGCTTCACCGTGCCCACCGAGCAGCCCAGCACCTCGGCCACCTGCGCCTCGGTCAGGTCCTCGTAGTAGCGGAGCACCACCACGGCCCGTTGCCGGGCGGTCAGCCGGCGCAGCGCGGCCACCACGCTGAGCCGCAGCGCCGTGTTCTCGGTGTGGTCGCCGCCGCCCCGCTCGACCGGCGTCGCGTCCAGCCGTTCCGCGAGCCGCCGCCGGCGCCACCACGAGACCTGCTGGTGGTACATGACCCGGCGCACGTACGCCTCCGGGTCCCCGTCGTGGATCCGCCGCCAGTGCCGGTACGTCCGGGCCAGCGCGCTCTGCAACAGATCCTCGGCGTGCTGGTGGTCCCCGGTCAGCAGGTACGCGGTCCGCGACAGCGCGGGCGACCGCTGCACCACGAACTCGTGGAACGTCTCCGACATGCCCACCCCCTCGCCCTCTAGGAACGCCGCCCACCCGGCCGATGGTTGAGGCGGTCATTCGACCACGCCCCACCGGTACGGCCCCCAGGCCACGAACCGTTCGAACAGATCCCGGGGCGTGGGCCCGTCGTCCGGGTTGAGCCGGAACAGGTCGTGGGTCGCCTCGTGGTAGAGCCCGGACAGGTAGACGGCCAGGTCGAACCGGGTGATCCGCGTACTCGACCTTGAGCAGCAGCCGGGCCTGGGCGCACGGCCACGGCGACCCGCAGGCCCGGCACAGCCACAGCGGCCGGAGCGGCAGGTGCGGCGGCCGGCTCGGCGGGTAGGCGCGCGGCCGGTCCGGGTGCGGCCCGAGCCGGGGTACGGGAAGCATGGCGCCCCTCATCACGACCTTCCTTGTCACGGAGTCCGGGGTCGGGGCCGCCCCTGCATCGGGGACTCGGGGGCGACCCCACGGTGGGCCGGACGGGAGGCGGCCCACCGGTGACAGTCTGTTGAGGACGGCACTACGCTCGGAAGGCATTCGGCCGGCCTGGATAGCTGCTGAGCAGGGCCGGAACCCGGCGCGGGAGGCCGTGGGAGGCCGGGCGCGCAATTGGGCGGAGAAAGGGAGAACATGGGCGGGTCGTGGTGGGACTTCATCGCCGGTGAGCTGCGACAGGCTCGCCTCCGAGCCGGCCTCAGCCAGGAGGACCTGGCGCGCCGCATCAACTACTCCGCATCCCATGTTTCGGGTGTGGAGACCGGCCAACGCGCACCGAAGGCCGACTACCTGGCCGCGATGGACCAGGCGTTGGCCACGGGTGGCATGTTCGACCGACTGCTCCGGCACGCCTCGCTGGTCCAGGGAGCCCCGCCATGGATGCGTCCATGGATCGACGATGAACGGACCGCCAACCTGTTGCGCTGGTACGAGCCGGCCTACGTTCCCGGCATCCTCCAGACCGAGGCATACGCGCGGATGACGCTGGCGGAGAGCATGCTTCTTGCCGAGGAGATCGAACAGCGGGTCGGTTCCCGACTCGGACGGCAGGCCATCCTCACCCGGGAGCAGCATCCGTGTCCGCTCGTCGCCGTCCTTGATGTCATGGTGCTCCGTCGGCCGCTCCAGGGGCACGCATCCCTGATGGGCCAGCAGCTCGCCCACCTGGTGAAGATGGCTGAGCTGCCACACGTGCAGATCCTGGTGGTGCCCGAAGAAGCCGGGCTCTACCCTGCGTTGCAGGGCGGCTTCATCCTTGCCAGCCTGAGCGATGGCTCGGTGGTCGCGTATCTCGACCAGCAGGTCCGCGCGCAGGTGATGCACCAGACCGAGGACATCGCTATCGTGCATCGGCACTGGGAGGCGGTGCGTGGAGAAGCCCTGTCCCGCCGACAGTCCCTCGACCTCATCAAGGAGGCGGCGCGATCATGGATCTGACCGGTGTCCGATGGCGTAAGTCGACCCGCTCGGGGTCGAACGGTGGCGCCTGCGTCGAGGTGGCCGACAACCTGCCGGGGGTGGTAGGCGTGCGGGACAGCAAGGACCCGGCTGGTCCGGTGCTCACCTTCACCCCGCAGACGTGGCGCGCTTTCGTGGTCTTCGCGAAGCGGGCGGCTTGACCCTGACGCAGCGTCAACCCGCCATGCTGGCGGCATGAACCAGCGGCGCACGCTCTCCTGAGCAGGGCAGGATCAGGGGCATGCTGACGATCGGGCAACTGGCGTCGTACGCCGGTGTCACCGTGCGGGCGGTGCGGCACTACCACCAGATCGGCCTGCTGCCGGAGCCGGAGCGCGACGCGTCCGGCTACCGGCGGTACGGCGCGAGTGCCGTCGTCGCCCTCCTGAAGATTCGCGCCCTGGCCGACGCCGGGGTGCCACTCTCCGAGATCACCGCGCTGCTGCGGGCGGACGAGGCGGATTTCGCCGCGGCGATCCATCGCATCGACGGCCGCCTGTCCGACGACATCAGCCGGCTGGAGACCAGCCGCAAGCAGATCGCCCAGCTGGCCGCCGGAAACAGTGGCGGCCTCCCGCCGGAGGTCCTCGCCTATCTCGACCGGCTCCGGGAGATCGGGGTGTCCGAGCGCGTCGTGGAGGCCGAGCGGGACGGGTGGATCCTGGTCGCGGCCCGCTGGCCGGAGCAGGTCCGCGCGTGGATGCCGTCCAAGTTCGCGCAGCTGGAGGACCCGCGGATGGTCCGGCTCTATCTGGTCCTGTCCACGCTGGTGGAGGGCGGCCCGCCCGGCGAACGCCTGACCGAGGAGGCCGCCCACCGGCTCATGGAGGAGGCCGCCGACATCATGGCGGAGCTGTCCGAGGAGGCCTACGCCGCGGGCGAGACCGCCGGCCAGGGCGATCCGGCGGACGACCTGCCGTACGACTTGCTCGACGCGCTCGCCGACGAGGCCCATCCCGGGGCCCGGCTGATGCGCGATCTGATGCGCGAGCGGGGCTGGACGAGCTGGACCCGGCAGGAGAAGCTCCCGGAACGGACCTGACTCCGCCCTGATCGTCAGCCGAACCGGCGGGCGAGCCAGGGCAGCAGCGCGTCGCCCTGCAGACGCTGGAACGCCCGGACGGTCGGGATGCCCGGCGGGGGCGGCTGGCGGGCGCCGTCCAGGAAGAAGCCGGTGAACCCGGCCAGCACGCCGGTCAGGTCGGCCGGGTCCACCCCGGCGGCGAGCGGCAGGGCGGACAGCAGCGCCTCCGGGTCGTGACCGCCGTGCACCTGCACGTTGACCAGGACCAGCAGGCTGTCCAGCCAGGCCGGCCCGCGGCAGGCCCACGGCCAGTCGACCACGGTGACGCTGCCATCCGGGCCGATGAGCAGGTTGTCGGCCCGGATGTCGAGGTGGCAGAGGGTCTCGCCGGCCAGCGCGGCCAGCCCCCGGTCGGCGGCCGCGTACAGCTCGGGCAGCCGGGTCCGCGCCCACGGGTCGAGGTCGGCCGGTGGGTCGTCGGCGAGCCGCCGCCAGCCGCCGAAGTCGTACGCGAGTTGGTCGGTCGCGGTGGTGACCACCGCGGCGGGGGCCGGGGTGAGCACCCCGGCCATCGCCTCCAGGGTGGACAGCGCGGCGGCCAGCTCGCCGGCGTCCCACGGGGTGACCGGGTGGCGGCCCTCGACGTCGCTGAAGACCAGCGCGATCCAGTCGCCGTCGTCGTGGCTGCCGAGCAGCCGGGGCGCGGGCGCGGCCGGCGGCAGCGCGGCGGCGATCCGCGCCTCGGCCCGGTGCAGGGTGGGGCTGCGGTCGTTCTGCCTCGGGCTGACCGCCTTGACGAAGGCCCGCCGGCCACCGGCGGTGCGGATCCGGTCGGCGGTGCCGGGGGAGAAGCCGCCGTGCTGCGACTCCGCGGCCACCACCCGGTCGCCGAGGATCTCCTCGACGGCGGCGCGGACGGGCGCGGGCAGGTCGCTCCAGCGGATCCGGCTCTTCGTCAGGCTGGTCACCGCCCCACCGTGCGCGACCCCGCCCGGCCGCGGCAACCCGATTACCGCGGCCCGGCGGTGTAGCGGAGCATGACCAGGCCGCTGTCGAACGGCCGGGTCTCGGTCAGGGTGAACCGGGTCGGCGTGAAGCCCCGGTCGGCCAGCGGGATGCCACTGCCGGCCAGGGTCGGGTGGAGCTTGACCACCAGCTCGTCGACCTCGTCGAGGAGCTGGCCGGCGAGTTGCCCGCCGCCGCAGAGCCAGATGTCGCCGCCGGGTTGCCCCTTCAGCTCGCGGACGAAGGCCACCGGGTCGCCGGCGACGATCTCCACCTGCGGGTCGTCGGACGGGGGCAGCGAGCGGGAGAAGACGTACTGCTTGAGGTGCGCGTAGGGGCTGGTGACGCCGAGCTTCAGCGCCGGGTCGTAGGTGGCCCGGCCCATGAGCAGGGTGTCGAAGCGGCCGGCCGGCGGCGAGGCGACGCCGAACTGGGCGTGGGTGAAGGTGGGGAAGGTCTGGGGCCACTCGGCGGTCAGGTGGGCCGCCACGTCGGGCTCCAGCGGGAGGAAGTCGTAGGACCCGTCGGGGGCGGCGATGAAGCCGTCGAGGGTGCTGGCGACGTAGTACACGAGCTTGCGCAAACCGACTCCGATGTCCGGGAGCAACCACGACGGCTGTCGTGGTCGAGAGAGAATGTACAACACCTGTCGTGGTTATTGCTAGGGTGCTGCCATGGTCAGAAATCCGGAACGCCGTACCCTGCTCGCCGACGCCGGGTTGCGGGTGCTCGCCGCGGCCGGCGCGCGCGGGCTGACCCATCGGGCCGTGGACGCCGAGGCGGGCGTGCCCACCGGCACCGCCTCCAACTACTTCCCGTCCCGGGCGGCGCTGCTCGCCGGGCTGGCCGAACGGATCTTCGACCGGATGGCGCCCGACCCGGCGGTGCTGGCCGACCTCGGCGGGCGCGAGCCCTCGCTCGCGCTGGTCACCGACTACCTGCGCTACATCGTCGAGCGCACCACCCGCGAGCCCGACCTCACCCGGGCCCTGTTCGAGCTGCGACTGGAGGCATCCCGGCGCCCCGAGCTGCGGGCCGCGCTCGGCGACGTCCTGCGCCGGGGGTACGCCGACGACGTCGCCTTTCACGTCGCCGCCGGGCTGCCCGGCGGCGCCTTCGAGATCGCCCTGCTGCACTACGCCGTCGACGGGCTCCTGCTCGACCTGCTCACCACCTCGATCGACGCCGGGTTCGACGCCGACCAGGTGGTGTCCGCCCTGGTCTCCCGTCTGGTCGGTGGGGCCGGGCGCCTGACCTGATCCGCGCCCCGGGTTGCCGCACCGGGGCCCGGCCGACCGGGCGATCGAGGAACGGGGCGTCCGAGCTACCCGGCGTCGTGCGAGGGCTCCCCGGTGCGCGACCCGGCCGACGGCCCTCGCAGGTGCCGGGCCAGCTCGTCGTTGCGGCGGAGCGCCGCACCGAGGGCCCGCAGAGCCATGTAGAGCGGCATGGAAGCGCCGGCCGCCACGTCCTCGGGCAGGCAGTCCAGCGAGTCCGGGTCACGGCGCAGCCGTTCCAGGTCGATCGGGCAGTCCACGGTCAGGCGTTGGACGTACGGCGTCTCCACCAGCCGCACGTCGGTGCCGTGGAGATCGTCCGAGGAGACGTCGAGCATGGTCAGGCCCACGTACTCGGGCTTGGCGCCCCGGTTGAGCCACCGGAAGTAACCCAGCACCCAGGTCCGTCCGAGCTGGCGCGGGGCGAGATGGCTCTCCTCCATCAGCTCCCGGCGCATGGCGGCGGCCAGGAACTCGACGAAGGATTCCCCCGCGGGTCGGTCGTGCACATCGATCAGGTCCACCGAGCCCGAGCCCGCCGGCGCGGCGAGCCCACCGCCGCTCACCGTGGCCTTGGGCTGCTGCCAGCCCAGCACGAGCTTCCGGTCCGTGGTCACCGCGAGCGTGGAGACGCCGATGACGTTCGCCAGCCTGCTCTCGGTGAGCGTCAGCAGCCGCCCGTCCTCCGCGTAGGGCAACCGGCTGCCGTCCAGGTGGACCGCACCGGTCCGGCGATCCACCACCCGCCACCCGACGAGGTAGTTGGAGCAGATCAGGGAGTAGTAGTCGGTGCCGCTCAACCGGACCTCGCCGCTGCGCAGCAGCTCCGGCGTCAATTCGTCGTCCTGGCGTATCAGCCGCCCGTTGAACATCGTCCCGCGGCGGACCCGGGCGGCCAGGATCGCTCCGGTGTGGGCGGCCACCCGCTTCGGCAACACGTGGCGGTCGGCCGACCAGAGATAGTCCGCGTCCGCGTCGCGCAGGGCCTCGTCCACGTCGGGCCGGCACCACGCCACCTCACCCGGGTCGGTGGGAAGCTGGACCAGGCCGGCCGGGGCGACCACCGGCGGCGCGGGCGGTGTCCGGCTCCGCACGAGCGCCACACTGCCCCGGCGCAGGGCCGCCCACTCCGGTGCCAGCAGGATCACGGACAGCAGCACCCCGGCCAGCCCGGCCAGCAACGCCGGCACCGATCCGAGCGGAGTCGACACCAGCCCCGCCAGGCCGAGCAGGAAACTGACCACGGCCGCGTACCAGGTCCACCGGCGCGGGGCCAGCGCGAGCCGCAGCTGCCACCGACTACGGACCCCCACCAGCAGCAACCAGAGTCGCGCCTGGCGCAGCCTGGAGGCCGACAGCCTTGCCATCCCCGCACTCCTGTTCCCGCCGCGAACCCCCGGCCCGGGCGCAAAGGCTAGCGGAGAACTTCCCGACCGGCTGTCCGGTTTCAGCATGGGTCGCCCCAGGCATGTACCCCAGTCCACGGGGAACGCGGGCCGGGACGCACCTGGGGAGGAGCGACGATGACGGATGGCACCGGACTGACCATCGGTGTGCTCGGCTCGTACGGCGGTCGCAACCTCGGCGACGAGGCGATCCTCACGGGCCTCCTGGCCGACCTGCGTCAGCAGGAGCCGAACGCCCGGATCATCGTCTTCTCCCGGAACCCGGCGCACACGGCCCTGGAGCACCCGGACGTGGAGGCGGTGCCCTGGGAGGGCGTCAGCCGGGTCGACTCGGCGGCGGTCCTGGCCCAGCTCGACCTGCTTGTCCTCGGCGGCGGCGGGATCCTCTACGACAAGGAGGCCCGGCGCTACCTGCGGGTGGTCCGGGTCGCCCAGGAGCGCGGCCTGCCGCTGCTGACGTACGCGGTCGGGGTCGGCCCGCTCAGCGAAGGAGTGGACACCGGGATGGTGCGGGAGACCCTGGGCCAGGCCACCGAGGTGACCGTGCGGGACCAGGAGTCCCGGATGGTGCTGGAGGAGGCCGGGCTGCTGAACCCGATCACCGTCACCGCCGACCCGGCGTTCCTGCTCACGCCGGAGGAGTTCCCGGAGAGCTGGCTGCGCGAGGAGGGTGTGCCGGCCGGCAAGCAGCTGGTCGGGCTGAGCGTCCGGGAGCCGGGCCGGGCGGCGGAACGCCTGGACGTCGACGGCTACCACCGCCTGCTCGCGCAGATCAGCGACTTCCTGGTGCACCGGATCGACGCGTACGTGCTCTTCGTGCCGATGGAACGCGACGACATCCGGCACTCGCACGGGGTGATGTCGCACATGATCGCCGCCGAGCGGGGGCGGATCCTGCACAACGACTACTCGCCCCGGCAGGTGCTTGGCCTCATGAAGCACTTCGACCTGGCGGTCGGCATGCGCCTGCACTTCCTGATCTTCGCGGCCATGATGGGCACCCCGTTCCTGCCCCTGCCGTACGCCGGAAAGGTCTTCGACCTGGCCCAGCGGCTCGGGGTGCCGGCGCTGCGCGGCGTGGAGCGTGAGGTGGAGGGCCCGTTGCTGGCCGAGGTGGACCGGTTGTGGGACGAGCGCGAGGCGCGGGCCGACGAGACCGCCCGGCGGGTGGCCGCCGTGTGCGAGCAGGCCCACGGCACCTCGCAGGTCACCCGCGGCGTGCTGGAGAGCCTCCGGTCCCGGACGCTCACCCGGGTCACGGCCTGAGCGGCCGTCAGGCCGCCGGCCCCCGGAAGCTGTAGACCCACGTGCCGTCCTGCTTGTCGTCCGACTGCAGCTCGTAGATCTGGGCGTGCGCCAGCCCCTCCGGCCCGACGTGGTGGTGGGTCAGCGGCGGGCGGCCGTTGCTGTCCAGCTCGACGGTGACCACCTCGCCATCGGCCGTGCCGCCCATCAGGGGGATCTGCACCGTGGATGCCATGCGCCCATCCTGCCCCGCGGATCGCCGGCCCGCAGCGGGATGAGGGGCAGCGCGCCGGCGGGCCGGGCGACTAGGTTCCGGGGATGGCGGAACCGACGATCGACCCCACCCTCGGTCCGGTCCTCGCCCGTACGGGCGACGAACGGGCGATCCTCGAATCGTTCCTCGACTTCCACCGGGCCACGGTGCTGCGCAAGGCGCGCGGCCTCACCGACGCCGAGGCGGCCCGCCGCCTGGTGCCCTCCCGCACCACCCTCGCCGGGCTGCTCAAACACCTCGCCCTGGTGGAGCGGAACTGGCTGCCCTGCCTGTTCGCCCCCGAGCCGGGCGACGTCTACCTGACCAGCGAGGCCGACGCCGAGGCCAGCTTCGCGCTCGACCCGGGCGAGACGGTGGACGGGCTGGCCGACGCCTACCGGGCCGCCTGCGCCCGGTCCCGCGCCGTCGCCGCCCGGTTCGACCTCGACCACGTGGTGCCGCACCCGCAGCTCGGCGAGGTGTCGCTCCGCTGGGTGCTCGTGCACCTCGTCGAGGAGACCGCCCGGCACGCCGGCCACGCCGACATCCTGCGCGAGCTGACCGACGGCGAGACCGGGGCAATCTGACCGGGCTCAGTCCCGGGGCAGCAGGCCGGCCGGATATTCCATGCCGTCGTGGGTGCAGGCGGCCGCGGCCACCCGGGCGGCGTAGCGGGCCGCGTCGAGCGGGCCGGCGCCGCGCAGCCGGGCCGCGACCAGGCCGGCGGCGAACGCGTCGCCCGCGCCGTTGGTGTCGACCACGGCTGCCGGTGGGGTGGTCGCGGGCACGTGCAGCGGCGGCGTGTCCGGGCCGTGCAGGGTCGCGCCGGCCGCCCCGCCGGTCACCAGCACCGTCCGCGGCGCCAGCCCGGCCGCCACCTTGCCGGCCCGGTCGCCCAGCCGCACATCGCTGACGAAGACCAGGTCGGCCGCCTCGGCGAAGGGCCGGTGGTAGTCGTTCTCGCCGTCCCAGTCGTGCAGGTCGGTGGAGAGGGACACCCCGGCGCCGAGGGCGGCCCGCACGGTCGGCAGCGCGTCCCGGGCCCAGTCCATGATCGACACGTGCACGTGCGCCGCCCCGCGCACCAGCCCGGCCAGCTCCGCCTCGCCGAACGGCGCCGGACCGGACCACGGGCGCGGGTCGTAGAGCGACATCCGCCGGCCGGCCGGGTCGACCAGGTTCACCGACCGGCGGGTGCCGGCCGGGGCGTCGGCCAGCACGGCGCGTACCGAGGTGCGGGCCAGTGCCGCCCGGACCACGTCGCCGGCCGGGTCGGCCCCGATCACGTCGACCAGGGCCACCCGCAGGCCGAGCGCGTGCGCGGCCAGCGCCACCCCGGCCCCGGTGTTGCCGACCCGCAACTCGATCGGCGGCACCGCCAGCGAGTCGGCGGCCGGCAGCGGCAGGGCGGGCACCTGGGCTCGGATGTCCACGCCCAACCCGCCGATCACGAGCAGATCGACCATGGCGCCGACAGTAGTCCGCGCCGGCCGCCTATCCTGGCCCCGGGCGTCGTCGAGGGGGAGTGCGTGCTGGTCATCCACGGGTTGTGGCTGTCCGGGCGCGGGCTCGCCGTCTGGGCCGAGGACAGCACCCGTCCGGCCCGCGCGCCCCGCCGGCCGGGCCGTGCCCCGCGCGAGCGGCCGCACCCCTTCGCCGCCCACCACGCCGCCCTGGCCGCGGCGCTCGGCGGCCCGCCGGGCGCGCCGGCCGCCGTGCTGCTCGACCTGCCCACCCGGGCCGGCTCGCCGCTGGACTCACCCGAGCTGGTCCGGACCGCCGCCGGGGAACCGGTCCGCGGCCCGGTCACCCGCGCCGGCTGGCGGGTTCCCGCCCTGGTGTACGCCCCGGACGCCGCGTTCGCCCTGCTCCGGGCGCTGGAACCGGAGGAGGCGGTGGCCGGGGCGAGCCTGCGCCACCTGGCCGAACTGGCCGACTTCGCCGCCGACCTGGTCACCCGCGGCCGGCTGCTGCCGTGCGTCGCCGGTTCCGCTCCCGGCGTCGACGCCACTCGCGCCGATGGTGGGCCGCGGGGCCTGCGGGCCGTCGACGACTCGGACGTGGTGATCGCCTCCGCTGTCTGGCGTCCGCTGCTCACCGGCACGGACGCGGCCTGGGCCCGCTCGCTGGCCCTCGCCCTGCCCCCGGCCGCCCGCGCCGCCCGCGGGTGGCACCCCGTCGCCTCCGCACCCACAGAAGCGGGCCCCGGCCATGTGACGGTGGTGGGTGACGTCGAGCTGGGGGACCTGGTGGCCGGGGCGTTGGATGCGCTGGTGGACGCCGCCGCCCGGGCCGCACTCGCCGACACCCGGTTGCCCCGCGGCATGCGCCCGGGCGGGCCGGTGCCGGCCTGGCTGGCCGCGCTCACCGGCCCGGAGCGTGCCTTCGCCGCCGAGCCGGCCGCCCTGGACACCCTCCGGGCCGAGCTGGACGCCTGGCAGCGCGACGCCGCCGGCGGCCCGGTACGGGCCGCGTTCCGCCTGGTCGAGCCGGCCGCAGACCCGGTGGCCGAACTGGTCGAGGGCGGCGCCTGGCGGGTCGAGTTCGGCCTGCACCCGACCGACGAGCCGGGGCTGGTGATCGACGCCGCGCACATCTGGCAGCGGCCGGCGCCCGCGCTCGCCGCCCGTGGCGTCGACCCCCAGGAGACCCTGCTGGCCGAGCTGGGCCGGGCCAGCCGCCTCTGGCCCGAGCTGGACGCCGCGCTGCGCACCGCCACGCCGGAGGGGATGGAGCTGGACGCCGACGGCGCGCACCGGTTCCTCCGGGAGGGGGCGCCCGTGCTGCACGCGGCGGGCTTCGGGGTGCTGCTGCCCTCCTGGTGGCGGCGTTCCTCCTCCCGCCTCGGGGCGCGGCTGCGGGCGCGCAGCCGGACCGCGCCCGGCACGGTGGCCGTCGCCGCCGGCGGGCTCGGGATGGACGCCCTGGTCGACTACCGCTGGGAGGTGGCCCTCGGCGACCAGCCGCTGACCGCCGAGGAGCTGGCCTCGCTCGCGGAGCTGAAGTCGCCGCTGGTCCGGCTGCGCGGCCGCTGGGTCGAGCTGGACCCGCAGCGGCTGGAGGCCGGGCTGCGGCTGCTCCGCTCCTCCGGCGAGCTGACCGTGGCCGACCTGCTGCGGATGGGGCTGGCCGGGGCCGACCGCCCCGGCGAGCTGCCGGTGCTGGAGGTGGCCGCGGACGGCGCGCTGGGCGAGCTGCTGGCCGGGGAGGCGGAGCGGCGGCTCAGCCCGGCCGACCCGCCTCCCGGGTTCGCCGGGACGCTGCGGCCGTACCAGCGGCGGGGCCTGGCCTGGCTGGCCTTCCTCCAGTCGCTCGGGCTGGGCGGGATCCTCGCCGACGACATGGGGCTGGGCAAGACCGTGCAGTTGCTCGCGCTGCTCGCCGGTGACCCGCCGGAGGCCGGGCCCACGCTGCTGGTCTGTCCGATGTCGCTGGTCGGCAACTGGCAGCGGGAGGCGGCCAGGTTCGCTCCGGACCTGCGGGTCCACGTGCACCACGGCGCCGAACGGGCCCGGGGCGAGGCGTTCGCCGCCGCCGTGCACGCCGCCGACCTGGTGCTGACCACCTACTCGGTGGCCGCGCGGGACGCGTACGAGCTGGCCGGGATCGACTGGCACCGGGTGGTGGTGGACGAGGCGCAGGCGATCAAGAACGCCTCCACCCGGCAGGCCGAGGCGGTGCGGTCGCTGCCCGCGCGGCACCGCGTCGCGGTCACCGGCACGCCGGTGGAGAACCGGCTGGCCGACCTCTGGTCGATCATGCAGTTCGCCAACCCGGGCCTGCTCGGGCCGGCCGCCACCTTCAAGAAGACGTTCGCCGAGCCGATCGAGCGGCACGGCGACGCCGAGGTGGCCGAGCGGTTGCGCCGGATCACCGGCCCGTTCGTGCTGCGCCGGCTCAAGACCGATCCGTCGATCATCACGGACCTGCCCGAGAAGCTGGAGATGGAGGTGCTCTGCAACCTCACCGCCGAGCAGGCGGCGCTCTACCGGGCCGTCGTCGACGACATGATGGCGAAGATCGAGTCCAGCGACGGCATCGAACGGCGCGGGCTGGTGCTGGCCACCATGACCCGGCTCAAGCAGGTCTGCAACCACCCCGCCCAGCTGCTGCACGACGGCTCCGCCCTGCCCGGCCGCTCCGGCAAGCTGGAACGGCTTGAGGAGATCGTCGACGAGGTGCTGGCGGCGGGGGAGCGGGCCCTGCTCTTCACCCAGTACGCCGAGTTCGGCGGGATGCTGCGCGGTCACCTGTCGGCGCGTACGGGCCGGGAGGTGCTGCTCCTGCACGGTGGGGTGGGCAAGGCCGAACGGGACGCCATGGTGACCCGCTTCCAGTCCCCGGCGGGCCCGCCGCTCTTCGTGCTCTCCCTGAAGGCCGGCGGCACCGGGCTCACCCTGACCGCGGCGAACCACGTGGTGCACGTGGACCGCTGGTGGAACCCGGCCGTCGAGGACCAGGCCACCGACCGGGCGTTCCGGATCGGCCAGCGCCGCCGGGTGCAGGTCCGCAAGTTCGTCTGCGCCGGCACGGTCGAGGAGAAGGTGGCCGCGATGATCGCCGACAAGCGGAGCCTGGCCCAGCGGGTGGTGGGCAGCGGCGAGCAGTGGGTCACCGAGCTGTCCACCGACACCCTGCGCGAGCTGTTCGCGCTGGAGTCCGGGGCGGTGGTCGAGTGACCACACCGGACGGAGGATCGCGCTTCGCCGAGTTCGGCCCGCCGCGGCGGGTGGAGGGCGGGCTGAAGGCGCGCAGCACCAGGGGCGCCATCGGACGTTCCTGGTGGTCCCGCCGCTTCCTGGAGGTGCTGGAGTCGTTCGCGCTCGGCACCCGGCTCACCCGGGGCCGGGCGTACGCGCGCCGGGGGCAGGTGCTCCGGCTCGACGTCGCGCCCGGGCTGGTCACCGCCAGCGTGCAGGGGTCCCGGCCGGATCCCTACCCGGTGCGGATCGGGCTGGCCGCGTACCCGGACGGGGTGTGGGAGCGGGTCGAGGGGGAGCTGGCGGGGCAGGCGTTCTTCAGTGCCCGGCTGCTCGCCGGTGACCTGCCGGCGGAGCTGGAGGAGCTGTTCGCCGCGGCGGGCGCGCCGCTCTTCCCGGCCGCCGTCGGCGAGCTGGACCAGCGCTGCGGCTGCCCCGACTTCGCGGTGCCGTGCAAGCACCTCGCGGCGACCTTCTACCTGCTCGCGGAGGCGTTCGACGCCGACCCGTTCCAGCTCCTGCACTGGCGCGGGCGGTCCCGGGGCGAGCTGCTCGACCGGCTGCGTACGCTGCGCGGCGCCGCCGCACCGGCCGTCCCGGTGGTGGCCCCGGACGGGCCGGGCGCGGACTCCGGGCGGGCGCGGCCCGTGGCCGGTGCGGGTCGGGTGCTGGTGGGGCTGCCGGCGGTCCCTCCCGACGAGGAGGTCGACCGGTTCTGGGTGTCCCCGGTGGCGCTGCCGGACCGGCCGCCCACCCTGGCCACCGGACCGGAGCTGCTGCTGCGCCAGCTCGGTCCGCCGGGGGCCGCGATCGGCGGCCCCGGCCTCGTCGAGCGGCTCCGCCGGGCGTACCGGGTGTTCGGCCGCGGCGAGGCCGGGTCGGACGACCCGGGCTGACCGTCGCCGGCGGCGCCGCGGTCATAGCCAGCGTCGGCGGAACCGCCACATGAGGCCGGCGTTGGCGACCAGCACCACGGCGCAGATCGCGCCGGCCAGCCGTCCGGCCAGTACGGTCATCGCCGGCAGCGAGGCCCACAGCACGATCGTCAACAGCATCAGGTACCGGCCTCGGCGGCCCCGGGCCCGGTGGTCGAGCCGGGCGAAGAACTGCGGGTCACTTTCCCGCAGTTGGCGGGTGATCTGTTCGAACCTGCGCTGATCCTCTTTGCTGAGCATGGCGGTGCCTTCCCCTCACGGCTTCAGCGGTTCGGCGGCATACCCGGAACGGAGGCGGGTCACGCGCTGCTCCCACCGCTACTTTCGGCGGGGCCGGACAGGCTCGCACGCACCGGCCGGAGACCTCAGCACAGGCTTATCCGTGCCTTAAGTTTCCCTCAGTGGTTGAACGCCGCCAGCAGCGTCGCGAGGGGCGGAAACGTCACGTCCGGGCGGGGACCGCCCGGGTCGGCCCTGCTCCGGAGGTCGCCGCGCACCGACCGTCGCGCCGGCCGCCCGGCGGGCGGCCTGAGCACCGTCTTAAGTGCCCTCGCGGGTGCAATCGGCGCGTCTTGAGCGCCCGGAGACGCATGGCTACTTTCCCGTAGCAACTCCTCCGGCAACCGTCGCCGCCCCTCCGCCCACCCCCGGGTGGCAGGCGTGCCGGCGCTCGAAGAAAACGGGAAGCTACATGGCCGACCTGAACGTGCCACCGCGTCGCCCTCGGGACGATCGCGGCTGGGACGGATACCAGCACCCCCATCCGGACGGGTACCGCGACAACGCCATGCCGTACGCCGGTCCCGGCGGCTACACCACCCCCGCGGCGCCGACGTCCGGCCCGCAGTGGGTCGGGCCCGACGGTTTCGCCGGTGGCTACCCCCAGCCGTCCGGCGGGTACGCCCCGCCGCCCGCACCGGGACTGCCCAACCTGGACGACGACGGCGACGAGCCGCGCCGCGGCCGCCGGCGGGCCCTCGCCGCGATCGGTGGCGCCGCGGTGGTCGCCGGCGGTGCCGCCTTCCTGTCGCCGCAGGTCCGGGGCCTGTTCTCGGACGACGCGGTGGCCGGCGACGCGACCGGCACCGTGGTCACCGACGGCACCGCCGCCCGCCCGAGCGGCCAGCAGCCCAGCACGGTGCGCACCTACACCGAGCAGAACGAGAGCTACATGGGCTCCCGGGCCGGCGCGGCGCTCAAGCGCAACGCGCCCTCCGGCGGCCGGGTCTTCGCCAGCCCGGCGGCCGCCGCGGCGGCCACCCAGGTGACCGTCAAGACGGTGCTCGCCAAGGACCCGATCCGCCACCTGGCCAGCCGGACCACCTTCGGCCCGACGCCGAAGGTGCTCGCCGACATCAAGCGGCTCGGCATCGACGACTGGCTGCGCCAGCAGCTCCAGCCGGAGAAGATCGCGCCGACGAAGGCCGAGTTGAAGCTGGCCGAGCTGCCCACCCTCAAGCTGACCCCGACCCAGCTCCGCGACCAGCGGGACCAGCTCAACGAGCGGGGCGCCCAGCCCGAGCGGGAGACGGTGGACGCCACCATCGCCCGGCAGATCTGGTCGGACCGCCAGCTCTTCGAGGTGATGGTCGACTTCTGGAACGACTTCCTGCACGTGGCGGCCGACTTCGACGGCGGCGAGATCTACCGCAACTCCTTCGACCAGGACGTCATCCGCAAGCACGCGCTGGGCAGCTACCCGGAGATGCTGGTGGCCGCCAACAAGCATCCGGCGCTGCTCATCTACCTGAACCAGACCGACTCGCGCAAGGACGCGGTCAACGAGAACCTGGCCCGGGAGAACCTGGAGCTCTACTCGGTCGGCGTCGACGGCGGCTACACCGAGAAGGACGTCCGCCAGGCCGCCATGCTCCAGACCGGACGGGGCGTCGCCGACGGCAGGTACCGGTTCTTCCCGGAGCGGCACTACGTCGGCAAGGTGAAGATCCTCGGGTTCAGCCACGCGAACAACTCGACCGACCCGAAGGTCGCCGACAAGGTGATCGACCAGTACATCACCTACATCGCGCTGCACGCGTCGACCGCCCGGTACGTGGCGAGCAGCCTCGCCACCCGGTTCGTCTCGGACACCCCGCCGAAGTCGCTGGTGGACCGGCTGGCCAAGGCGTACACGACGAACAAGGGGCAGATCCGGCCGGTGCTGGCCACGTTGTTCAGCTCGTCGGAGTTCTGGGCCTCCGTGGGGCAGAAGGTCCGCCGCCCGATGGAGTACCTGGTGGCCACCTACCGGTCGCTGGGCGTGGGGCCGGAGGCGTCCGCGGGCTTCGACGGCGACAAGCGGCGCACCCCGTTCGCGCAGGGGCTGCGGCAGGTCCAGGACAAGATGCGCGAGCTGGGCCAGTACCCGATGGGCAAGCCCACCCCGGACGGTTACGCCGACGTCTACGTGGCCTGGACCTCCGCCGGCACCATGGTCGACGGCTGGAACGAGGCCGGCGACCTGATCGCCGCCTACCGCAAGCAGTTCACCTACGTGCGGCCGGAGAAGCTGGTGGCGAAGCCGCCCGCGACCGCCGGGGCGTACGTGGACGCGCTGGCCCAGCGGCTCGTGCACCAGAAGCTGAGCGCCAAGGAGAAGGCCCTCGTGCTCGGTGTCGCCGGGGTGTCGGCGGGCACCAAGGTCGACGCCACCTTCAACGGGGCCATCGCCGCGGTCGCGCGGACGATCCTCGCGTCCCCCCAGCACCACCTCCGGTGAGGCATTCGATGGAGATGACCGTGAACCCGTACCCCCTGCACCCCGAATGCCCCGACCTGCGGCGGCTGGCCGACAACCCGGCCGAGGCGCTGCTGCGCGCGGAGGCCGACATCGTCGCGGCCGAGAACGCCGCCGAGGCGGACCGGTACCGCCGGCTGGAGGAGCTGGAGGAGGCCCAGCAGGACGGCCGGGGCGTCACCCGCCGTACCTTCGTCGCCGGCGCGGCGGCCACCGCGACCGCCCTGGCCACCGCCCAGTTCGTCACGACCTCGGCGTCCTTCGCGGCGACGAAGACCGGCACCCTGATCCACGTCTTCCTCTACGGCGGGCTGGACGGGCTGAGCCTGGTCGCCCCGGCTGACGACCCGGTGCTCGGCAGGTCCCGCCCGGACCTGCTGCTCGGCAACGACTCGCTGGCCCTCGGCCGTGGCTTCAAGCTGACCAGCGCGTTCGCCCCGCTGGAGAAGTGGCTCAAGGCCGGCCAGCTGGGCTTCGTGCCGGCGGTCTCCGACCCCCGGCTGTCCCGCAGCCACTTCCAGGCCGCCGACGCCTGCAACCTGGGCGGGCTGCCCGGTGAGACCGGCGGCCGGGGCTGGCTGGACAGCCTGGTCGACACCCTCGGCAAGGGCACCGCGTTCCGCAGCGTGGGCATCGGCAGCACGCTGCCCCGCTCGCTGGTCGGCGTGAACGGCGCGATCTCCCTCAACAGCGTCGGGGAGCTGCGGCTCAACGGCGACGACCGCTTCCGCGCCGCCACCGAGAAGGCGATCCGCGGCCTGTTCACCGGGATCAACCACCCGGTGGAGGAGGCGGTGAGCGAGGGGATGGGCGCGCTGGCCACCGCGCAGAAGCTGGCCGCGAAGCCGTACGCGGCCGCCGCCGGGGTGAAGTACGAGGGCGTCGGGTACGCCTTCCAGCAGCTCGCCCAGCTCATCAAGGGCGGGGCGAACGTCCGGGTGGCGACGGTCGGCATGGGCGGCTACGACACCCACGAGAACCAGGGCACCCGCGAGGGCGGCCAGCTCTGGCGCCGGCTCAACGAACTGGCCAACGCCATGGCGGCGTTCTTCACCGACCTCGGTGACCGGGCCGCCGACGTGACGGTCATGGTGTCCAGCGAGTTCGGGCGGCGGGTCGCCTCCAACCAGGGCGGCACCGACCACGGGCACGGCGGGGTGGTCACCATCCTGTCCGGGCGCAAGCTGGCCGGCTCGCTGCTGGGCACCTGGAACGGATTGAACGATCTCGACAGCGGAGACGTACCCGAGTACAACAACATGTTCAACGTCTACGGGTCGGTCGCGCAGGGCCGGTTCGGACTGACGACCGCGCAGGTGGACAAGGTCTTCCCCCGGCAGAAATACACCCCCGTGAAGTTGTACGCGTGACGTATCAGGACACCTACGCCGCCGGCCGTCGCAGCGGGGCACCCGCCCCGCACGGCGGCCGTCCGGCTGCCCCCGTGCCGCCGGGCCGGCCGCGTCGCGGGCCCGGCGGGCGGCGGGTGCTGGCCGCCGCCTTCTGGCTCGGCCTGGTCGCCGCGGTCCTGCCCTGGTGGCTCGCCACCCCGCCCGGCTCGCTGGCCGACACCACCCACGTGCTCACCGCGTCCGGCCGGATCACCGGCCTGGTCGCCGGCTACCTGCTGCTCGTGCAGGTGCTGATGATGAGCCGGCTCGGGGCCCTGGAGCGCTGGCTGGGCGGCGAGCGGCTGTCCCGGGTGCACCGGGACCTCGGCGCCACGCTGCTGGTGGCGGTCCTCGCCCACCTGGCGCTGCTGGTGGTCGGCTACGCCCGGCTGGAGCGCAATTCGATCCTCGGCCAGGTCGGCGCCCTGCTGACCCACTACGAGGACATGGTCTCCGCCTTCGTGGCGACCGGCATCATGGTGGCGGTCGGGCTCACGGCGGTCCGGGGCATCCGTCGCCGGATGCCCTACGAACTCTGGTACCACCTGCACCTGACCAGCTACCTCGCCCTGCTGCTCGGCTACGGGCACCAGTTCGGCAACGGCGCCCAGCTCTACGAGCCGGGGCCGGTGCGCACCGGCTGGATCGCCGCGTACCTGCTGGTGGTGGCCGCGCTGGTGTGGGGGCGGCTGATCGCCCCGCTGCGGTTCAACCTGCGGCACCGGCTGCGGGTCGCCGACGTGGTGGCGGAGAGCCCGGACACCGTCTCGATCTACCTGACCGGGCACCGGCTCAACCAGATCGACCTGCTCGGCGGGCAGTACTTCCGCTGGCGCTTCCTCAACCCCGGCGGCTGGTGGCAGTCGCACCCGTTCTCGCTCTCCGCGGCGGGCAACGGCCGCTGGCTGCGGCTCACCGTGAAGGTCGTCGGCCGGCACACCGCCGACCTGCGGGATCTCACCCCGGGCACCCGGGTCTGGGCGGAGGGACCGTCCGGCACCTTCACGGCGGCGCACCGCACCCGGGAACGCGCCCTGCTGATCGCCGGCGGCAGCGGCATCGGCCCGCTGCGGGCCATGCTGGAGGAGCTGCCGCCCGGGGCGGCGCTGATCTACCGCGCCCGCACCCCGGCCGACGTGCTGCTGCACAACGAGCTGGACTGGCTCGCCCAGGCCCGGCACACCTCGGTCTGGTACGTCGTCGGCTCCCGCGACGACCCCGGCCCCCGCCAGGTGATGAGTCCCGAGGGGCTGCGCCGGCTGGTGCCCGACCTGACCCGGCGCGACGTCTACCTGTGCGGCCCGGGCGGTCTCGTCGAGGAGGCGGTCCGGGTGCTGCGCCGGGCCGGCGTGCCGCGCCGGCAGATCCACCTCGCCACCTTCGAGCTGTAGAGAGGCCCCGCCCATGCGTCGCGCGTTCCTCGCGATCACCGGCCTGGCCGCCGGCACCACCGCGCTGGTGGTGCTCAAGGGCGCACCGGGCACCGGTCAGGCCGCCCAGGAACGGCCGGTCGCCCAGGCCCCCGTCGCCTCCGCCGGCGCGGCGGCTCCCGAGCCGACCCCGGGCGGCGTCACCCCCTCCGCCCGGCCCGGCGCGTCGGCGAAGCCGACCGCCAGGGCGGGCGCGAGCCGCACTCCGGGCACCCGCGGCGGCACCACCGCCCGGGCCACCACCGCCGCACCCCGGACCACCACCCGGGCGCCGAAGGTCACCACCCGCACGGTGACCGGCCCGACGGTCGCCTACCGCTACGGCTCGCTGCGGGTGCAGATCACCCTGAGCGGCAGCCGGATCGTCGACGCCACCGGCCTCGACATGCCGGTCGGCGGTCAGGAGGGCCTGCGCGCCGACGACGTGCAGGCCCGCTACAGCGGCAGCTCGGGCGAGGTGGTCGCCAAGCAGAGCGCCAACCTGAACACCGTGTCGGGGGCCACCTACACGAGCACGGCCTACAAGCAGTCGCTCCAGGCCGCGTTGGACAAGGCGTGAGCGCGAGGAGTGGGCCGGGTTTGCGAGCCCCGCAGTCGCGAACGGAGATCGGCGCGGCATGAGGCCGGGCCTGCGCCGGGTCGAGCAGATCATGGGTACGGCGATCAGCCTCGACCTGGCCGACGACCTGCCCGCCGCGACCCTGCACGAGCTGGCCGAGGGCACCTTCGCCTGGCTGCGCGAGGTGGACGCGCGGTTCAGCACCTACCGGGCGGACAGCGAGGTGTCCCGGCTGGACCGGGGCGAGCTGCCGCTGGCCGGGGCGTCGGCCGACCTGCGGGCGGTGCTGGAGCGCTGCGCCGACCTGTGGACCGGCACCGATGGCTTCTTCGACGCGTACGCCACCGGGCGGCTGGACCCGTCGGGCTACGTCAAGGGCTGGGCCGCGCAGGTGGCCTCGGACCGCCTGGTCGAGGCCGGGGCCCCGAACCACTGCGTGAACGCCGGCGGTGACGTCCGGGTACGCGGCCACGCGGCCACCGGCGGCCCGTGGCGGATCGGCGTCCGGCACCCCTGGGACCCGGCCGCCACCTGCCTCGTGCTGACCGGCACGGACCTGGCGGTCGCCACCTCCGGCGTCTACGAGCGCGGCCACCACGTCGTCGACCCGCGCCGGGGAGCCCCGGCCGTGGGCCTGCGCTCGGTCACCGTGGTCGGCCCCGACCTCGGCGTCGCCGACGCCTACGCCACCGCCGCCGTCGCCATGGGCGAGCCCGGCATCGGCTGGCTGGACCGCCTGCCCGCCCCCTGGCGGCACGCGGTGGTGACGGACGACGGCCGCCTCCGGCACTCCCGCGCCCTGCCGGTGAGCACCTGACGTCGCGGGACGCGGGTCAGCGCAGCGGGC
>NZ_WBKT01000019.1 GCF_008868175.1 Micromonospora sp. AMSO31t | reverse complement strand
CGCCCGATCGGCACGCAACCGGGCACCGGGTTGGTGCGGCGCCCCGCCGGCCAGGCACACTGGACCACCATGTCGCCGTTCACGCCCTCGCTCCGGCTGCACGACCGGTACGTCCTGCGCGGGCGCATCGGGCTCGGCGGGATGTCCGAGGTGTGGCGGGCCGACGACGAGGTGCTGCACCGCCCCGTCGCCGTCAAGGCCCTCGCCACCCAGCTCGCCGCCGACCCGCAGCTGCGCGCCACCATCCAGCGCGAGGCCCGCGCCGCGGCGCGGCTCACCCACCCACACGTGACCCAGGTGTACGACTACGGCGAGGCCACCCTCCCCGACGCCTCGGTGGTGCCCTACCTCGTGATGGAGCTGGTCGAGGGGCAGACCCTCACCGACCGGCTTGCCGGCGGCCCGCTCGCCTGGCCGGAGGCCGTCCGGCTGGCCGGGCAGATCGCCGCCGCCCTCGCCGCCGCACACCGGATCGGCGTGGTGCACCGCGACATCAAGCCCGGCAACGTCATGCTCACCGAGACCGGGGCGAAGGTGCTCGACTTCGGCATCGCCACCCTGGCCGGCCCGCGACACCCCCTCGCCGGGCAGCCCGGCGAGCTGCTGATGGGCACCCCCGCGTACTTCGCGCCGGAACGGATGACCCCCGGCCCGGCGAACCCGGCCAGCGACGTGTACGCCCTGGGCGCCCTGCTCTACCGCACCCTCACCGGGCGCGCCCCGCTGCCCGTGCAGACCTGGGACGACGTGCTCGACGTGCAGGCCCACCGCCCCCCGGTGCCGCCGCTGCGCATCCCCGGGCTGCCCGCCGACATCGCCGACCTGACCCTGGCCTGCCTGGCCGTGGACCCGGCGCGACGCCCCACCGCCGTCCAGCTCGCCACCCGGTTCGGCGCCGGCCACCCGGCCGACCCGCCGACCGCGATCCTGCCCACCGTGCCCCGGCCGGAGCACCCGCCGACGCTGATCGAGCGGGCTCCCCACCCGGTCCCGCCGCCGCCCGCGCGGCCGGTCGCCCGGTCCAACCGGCTCGTCGGGGCGCTGGTCGCCGCCGGGGTGGTGCTGCTGCTCGCCCTGGTCGGCACGCTGCTGCTCGACCACAACTCCGACACCCCGACGGGCACCGGGCCGGTCGTCGGGCTGCCGACCGGGCCCTCGACCGGCACGGCGCCCGCCGAGGAGCCCAGCCCGTCGACGCCGTCCGGGCCGGCCACCGCCCAGCCGGCCACCTCCGGTCCGGCGGACACGCGGCCCGCACCGGTCACCCTCCGCCAGCTCGCCGCGCGGTTCGCCGACGTCGTCAACCAGGCCGTGGCCGACGGCCGGATCGACCGGAAGACCGCGAACGACCTGCGCGAGAAGGCGGCCGAGCTGGACCGCGGCAAGCCCAGGGACCGGGCCAAGCGGGTCGACGACCTGCGCGAGCGCATCGACGACCTCGCCGAGGACGGCAAGCTCGACGACGGCACGGCCGCCGCCCTCCAGGACCTGCTCGACGCGTACGCGGGGCTGCCCGCTGGCGGCCGGGGCGAGGGCTGAGGCGCCCGGCTCGTCAGCCCCACCGGGTCGCCGGTCCGGGTCCGGCCGGCGCGCAGGGTCGGGCCTCCGGCTCAGGTCAGCCGCACCGGGTCACCTGCCCTGACCCGTCCCGCGCGCACCACCTGCGCGTACGCGCCGACGCACGGCTGCGGCGCCAGCCCGTCGAGGGGCACCACCCGGTTCAGCCGGGCCGGGACGCGCAGCGCCTCCGGGTCGCGGGGGAGCGCGCCGTGCGCCAGCGTGGGCACCGCGCAGCGGGGTGTGGGGGCCAGCACCCGCAGCACCAGCTCGGCGCCGATCCGCAGCTCCCGACCCGGCCAGTCGTTCTCCTCGAACCCGGCGCCGGCGGTGTCCAGCACCAGGTTCGGCCGGTAGCGCACCGCGTCCACCGTGCCGGACGGCAGCTCCGCCCCGATCCGCCGCAGCGTCGCGGTGGTCAGCAGGTGCACCGGGGCGAAGTCGACGAAGCCGCCCGGCGGCGCCGCGCCCCCGAGCCGCCCCTCGTCCACCGGCACCGGCACGGCCACCCCGGCGGCGAGCACCTCCTCGGGGTGGGACCGTTCGAGCACCGCGTCCGGCGGCGGGGTGTCGACAAGCGTCACCGGCTCACCGAGCAGCGCGGAGAGCACCTCGTCCACCCCCTCGTCGCCGGCCGACACGCTGCGGCCGTCGGGCAGCGCGATCCGCACCGCGCCGTCCCCGCCCGTGGCCGCCAGCGTGGTCAGCGCCCGCCACCGGTACGGGTTCTTCGCGCTCGCCACCCGCCCGGTCGCCCGGTGCAGCAGGGCGAGCCGCCGGTCCCCGGCCAACCCGGACGCGTCCACGCTCACCGCGTCGAGATCCTCACCCAGCAGCGACTTCACCGGGTAACGCCGGATGCCCACCACCCGCCCGATCACCGGGCACCACCCACCCGGACCGTCGCCTCGACCAGGGCGGCCGCCTCGGGCAGCCGGGCCGCCTCGATCGGTCCCAGGCCGGTCCGCCGCGCGACGGCCTCCGCCGCCGGCGCCAGCGGCCCCGTCTCGGCCACGTACGCCGACAGCACCTCGGCCGCCGCTGCCCGCAGCGGGAAGGAACGGTCCACCGCGGCCTCCGCGATGATCAGCGCGGTCATCGCCCGGTCCAGCGCGGGCGGCCCCTCGGCGGCGCTGGCCCAGTCGATGACGACCGGGCCGGCCGGCGTGAGAAGCACGTTCTGCGCGTGCAGGCGAGGTGCAGGAGCCGGACCGCCGGATCGGTCGAGCGGGGGGCGGGCAGCGCGTGCAGCCGGGCGTGCAGGTCGGCCAGCAGACCCGCCCCCGACCGCGGCGTGACCTCACCCGCGGCGATCGCCTCGAACAGGGTCCGGCCGGCCAGCCGGTCGAGCACCAGGTCCGGACCGTCGGCGTGGTGCACCCGCGGCACCGGATAGCCCACAGCGTGCAGGTGGCGCATCACCTCGGCCTCGGCGCGCACGTCGCCACCGGACCGGTACCGGCGCAGTACCCGGCCGCCGTCGAGGGCGTACACGTCGGCGGTCCGGCCGGAGGCCAGGGGAGCGGTCGCCGTTGCACCCGGACCCGTGGTGCGGCCGTCGGCGGACCGGACCGTGCCCTCGGCCGGAGTGGCCGGCATCGGCTACCTCCCTTCCCGGGCCGGCGGGCAGGGAGGCCAGCAGCCGGCGGTACGAGGCCAGCCGGCGCTGGTCCGCCTTGCCGGCGGCCCCACCGGCCCACCGTAGGCGATCCGTCCGACACCGGTTGTCCGTACCCAATGGAGGGTTTCCGCCTCCCCGGCGCCGGTCCCGGCCCGGGCCACCGGCGGCACGGCCCGCCTAGGTTTCATGGTCGCCGGGCACGTCGCCTCGTAACGTTGCCGGATGATCGGAAACGCGCAACTCCTCGTCGGCCCCCGGGTGGCGGCCCCGCGCGCCGCGGAGCCGGCCGGCGAAGGACCCGTCGGGTGGGTCACCGGCCTGGTCGAACGGCTCGGCGGCCCCGGGGCCGGCCTCGCGGTGGCCCTGGAGAACCTCTTCCCGCCCATCCCCAGCGAGGTGATCCTGCCGCTGGCCGGGTTCACGGCCAGCCAGGGGCGGATGAGCCTCATCGGGGCCATCGCGTGGACGACGCTCGGGTCGGCGCTGGGAGCGCTGGCCCTCTACCGGATCGGGGCGGCCCTCGGCCGGGACCGGATGCGGGCCCTCGTGGGCCGGCTGCCACTGGTCAAACTCGAGGACGTCGACCGCACCGAGGCGTGGTTCCTCCGGCACGGCGTCAAGGCGGTGTTCTTCGGCCGGATGATTCCGATCTTCCGCAGTCTCGTCTCCATCCCGGCCGGCGTGGAACGGATGCCCGTGCCAGTCTTCCTGCTCTTCACCTCGCTGGGCAGCCTCATCTGGAACAGCGCGTTCGTGCTGGCCGGCTACCTGCTCGGCGAGAACTGGCACGTCGTCGAGGCGTACGTCGGGACGCTGCAGAACGTGGTCATCGTGGCCTGCGTGGGCGCGGTCGGCTGGTTCGTGGTCAGCCGGGTACGCCGGGCGCGCCGGCCGGACCCCACCCCGGCCGAGCCGCCCCGGGGCACCCTGTACCGGGGCGGCTGGTGGACCCCCGAGGACCCCGACGACCGCTGAGCGCATCGGGCTCATCCGGGGTGCCTCCCTGGTGAATCTGGCGAGTTGCCGTTCGGAGTGAACGGCAATTCGCCAAGATCGGCCGTCGCTGCGACGCTGGCTGCGCGATCTGGGCGGAGTGTCCGGTTCCCGCCGTGGCCTGAGCGCTGAGTGGAACGCCATGTATGTCTCCGGGGCCCGGATACGCCCATACCGTTCCACTCACCGTGTCGACCGGGCGCGGTGTCCGGTTCGCGAGTGACCGGCGGAATCCTGGCGGTGGAATGGCCGGCGGGCCGGTGTCGTTGTATCCCGGTGAACGGCCGAGGACCACGCCCCGCCCCCCGGGGTGACCCGCCGAGAGCGACCGCCCCGCGAGGCGGGACTGCCCGGCCGGGAATGACGGTGGCCGGCCGGTCGTTGTACATGGTCCCGGCGCGACGTAGAGGCCCCGCCCCGCGCGCCGGATGATCCCCCTAAGACTTTCTTGAGCGCCTGACGGTGCTTGCGCACACACAGCCGACCCCCATCGGCGTGTGCGCCGACCCCCGAATGGAGCCATCCGGATGAACACGATGCTGCGTAAGAGTGTGCTGGGTATTGCTGGTCTGGCCTTCACCGGTGGTGTCTTCGCCGGTCCGATCGCCGCCCACGCTGCTGAGCCGGTGCATACCGCGCCGGTGGCGGTGAGTGTGCAGGGCGCCCAGTCGCACATCGACCTGAACGACGAGCAGCTGGCCAACGCGAAGGCGATCATCGCGGCGACGAAGAAGGCCGGCCTGCCCGAGCGGGCGGCGGTCATCTCCATCGCGACGAGCCTGCAGGAGTCGAAGCTGGAGAACCTGGGCCACCTCGGCGATAAGAATGATCACGACTCGCTGGGCCTGTTCCAGCAGCGCCCGACCAGTGGTTGGGGCACGCCGGAGCAGATCACCAACCCCGAGTACTCCACCCTCGCCTTCCTCAAGGGCCTGAAGCAGGTCGACGGCTGGGAGAGCATGCCGCTGACCGAGGCCGCGCAGACCGTGCAGGTCTCGGCCTACCCGGACGCCTACGCCCAGTGGGAGCAGCAGGCCACCGGCATCGTCGCCCAGCACTGGAACAGCTGACACAAGCGAGCTGGCCGGCACCCCGAACACGGGGTGCCGGCCAGCGGCGTATCGGGGAACGGGTCAGCAGGGCGCGTACAGGCGGCGCGTGCCCGAGCCGGCAGTCCAGGCGGCCGGGTCGCTGAACCGGCAGCCGAAGTCCGGCGCCGCCACCGCCTTCCGATCGGTGACCGCGTCGCCGGCCGGGCGCTTGCCGGTGCGTACCCAGGAAACCAGGTCGTCCCAGGCGGCGCCGGCCTCGGCCGGGCTGAACTCGCAGTGCTGCGCGGCCCGGATGGCCCGCTGCACGACCAGCCGGCTGCGGCCGTGCCACGCGACGTCGCGAGCGTAGGCCTGCTCCATGCTGAACGGCACGAACAGGTCGCCCAGGTCGTGCAGGCTGAGCACCGGCACGGTGGGCCGGCCGCTGATCCGCGGCACCTCGGTCAGCGTCGGGGACAGCCGCTGCCACAGGTTCTCCGGTGCGACCCGCTGCACGGTGGCGTTGACGTTCACGGGACTGTTCGGGGAGTACCGGGTGAGCAGGTTCGTGGCGAGCTGACCGGGCCGCTGGGCGGGGGAGTCGCCGCCGTCGGTGACGGTGATGCTGAACAGGAAGTCCTTCCAGACCGCGAAGGCGGCGTCGGCGCCGGGCCGCTGGCCGCCGGACCGCTCGACGGTGATCGCCCGCAGTTGCTTGCCCAGGTCGTTGGTGGTGTCCGGGCCGCCCGGCTTCAGTTCGGCCAGCCCGAGCGCCGCCTGGATGCGCGGCACCGCGCCGGTCAGGTAGTCGTCCGGCGTCGGGTACGCGCGCACCCCGGCGAGGGCCTGCGCGACCAGGTTGTAGTCGAGGAAGAAGTCGAACAGCTCCTGGTCGCCGAGCACCCCGCACATGGGCAGCGCGCCGTCGTAGTAGTTCGGGTACTGCTCCAGGGAGCGGCCGATGATGTGCCCGCCCATCGAGACCCCGGCGATGAGCACCCGCCCGGGCCGCTTCACCGTGTCGGCGAAGAGGTCGGCCAGCTTCCGGGTGCCCAGCACGCCGGAGCGGATGTCGTAGCCGTTGCGGTCGTAGGAGGACGACGCCCAGGCGTACCCCTGCGCCAGCATCCGCTGCCGCAGGTCGTAGCCGGGCGGCTCGGGGGAGAGCACGGTGCCCTGGCCGCGGTAGCCGTGCGCCCACATCACCAGGTCGCCGTTCCACCTGGCGGGGGTCTCGATGATGAAGCCGGCGTGCGCGTGCACGCCCTGCCGGACGGTGGTGGTGGCGCCGTCGATCACCAGCGGCGCGAGCGGCGGATTGCTGATGGTGTAGCCGGGCAGCGGCTGGCTGCCGTCGTCCCGGTCGGCGGCGACGGCGGGCGCGGCGCCGGCGAGGCCGACCGCGACGGTGAGGGCCGCGCCGGCGGCGAGCAGCCGGCGCAGGAGGCGGGTGGATGAGGTCTGCATCGGTGCTCCCCCGGAGACGGGTGCCGCCCCGGGACGGGGGCGGCCAGGCGGGACGGATGCCTACCGGCCGGTAGCGCCCTGAACCTAGGACGGGCCTCGAAGGCTGTCAATCGTTGACTGACCGAACGGTCAGCGAAGTACGGCCGGTCCGCCCACAGTGGCCGCTCACACCAGACCGTGCGCCAGCATCGCCTCCGCCACCCGCCGGAACCCGTTGATGTTCGCCCCGGCCACGTAGTCGCCCGGCAGGCCGTACTCCTCGGCGGTGGCCCAGCAGCGGGCGTGGATGTCCCGCATCGTCTCCCGCAGCCGCTGCTCCGACTGGGCGAACGTCCACGAGTCGCGGCTGGCGTTCTGCTGCATCTCCAGCGCGCTCACCGCCACCCCGCCGGCGTTCGCGGCCTTGCCCGGGGCGAACCGCACCCCGGCCCGGCCCAGGATCCGCACCGCCTCCGGCGTGGTGGGCATGTTCGCCCCCTCGACCACCGCGACACAGCCGCCGGCCACCAGCGCCGCGGCCTCCGCGCCGCCGATCTCATTCTGCGTCGCGCAGGGCAGCGCCAGGTCGCAGGGCACCTCCCAGACGGTACGGCCGGAGACCGCCACCGCGTGCGGCACGTGCCGCACGTAGTCGTCGAGCCGGGCCCGGCGCTCCTCCTTCAGCTCCCGCAGCAGGGCAAGGTCGATGCCCTTCTCGTCCAGCACGTAACCGTCCGAATCGGAGCAGGCCACCACCGTGCCCCCGAGCTGGTGCACCTTCTCGATGGCGTAGATGGCCACGTTGCCGGAACCGGAGACCACCACCCGCTTGCCGTCCAGGCTGTCCCCGGTCTGCTTCAGCATCTCCTCGGCGAAGAAGACCGCCCCGTAACCGGTCGCCTCCCGCCGCACCTGCGCACCCCCGTACGCCAGCCCCTTGCCGGTGAGCACGCCCGCCTCGTACCGGTTGGTGATCCGCTTGTACTGGCCGAACAGGTAGCCGATCTCCCGGCCGCCCACCCCGATGTCCCCGGCCGGCACGTCGGTCTGCGCGCCGATGTGCCGGTACAGCTCGGTCATGAAACTCTGGCAGAACCGCATCACCTCCCGGTCCGAGCGGCCCTTCGGGTCGAAGTCCGCCCCGCCCTTGCCGCCGCCGATGGGCAGGCCGGTCAACGCGTTCTTGAAGATCTGCTCGAAACCGAGGAACTTGACGATCCCCAGGTACACCGACGGGTGGAAGCGCAGCCCGCCCTTGAACGGACCGAGCGCGCTGTTGAACTCCACCCGGAAGCCACGGTTCACCCGGACCCGGCCGTGGTCGTCCTCCCACGGCACCCGGAAGATGACCTGCCGCTCCGGCTCGCAGATCCGCTCGATGACGCACGCGTGCGCGTACTCCGGGTGGCGGGCCAGGGCCGGCCCGATGCTCTCCAGCACCTCCCGGACGGCCTGGTGGAACTCGGGCTCACCCGGGTTCCGCTTGACCACGTTCGCGAACACCGTCTCGACGGTCTCCGGCATCACGGACACGCCCCTTCCGGTTCCGGTGCCGGCCTCGTCGCCGCACCGCCCCGGGGTACGGATCGTCACGGTCGTCCGGTTCACTGAGCGGGTGGACGAGTTGATCTGGAAGACGGCGAGGGACGCCCGCGCCGTGGCTGCCGAACTGGCGGACGTGCCGCGCGGGCATCTCGGCCTCGACGTGGCCCGGATGTCCGGTTTCCACCGAGGCTGGAACGCTGAGTGGAACACTAGGTGTGTCTCCCGGGTCCGGATACATCCATAGCGTTCCACCGACGGTCCCGGTGTGGGCGGGCTGTCCGGTTCCGGGGTGACCGGCGGCATCCTGGCGGTGGAATGGCCGGCGGGTGGGGGTCGTTGTATCCGGGTGAACGACGGAGGACCACGCCCCGCCCCCGAGGTAGCCCGGCCGAGAGCGACCGCCCCCCGAGGCGGGACCGCCTAGCCGGGAATGACAGTGGGCCGCCGGTCGTTGTACATGGTCCCGGCGCTGCGAAGAGGCCAAGCCCCGCGCGCTGGATGATCCCCCTAAGACTTTCTTGAGCGCCTGACGGTGCTTGCGCACACCACCCCCAGCCGACCCCCGTCGGCGTGTGTGCGCCAACCCCCAAGGAGCTTTCGTCATGAACACGATGCTGCGTAAGAGCGTGCTGGGTATTGCTGGTCTGGCTTTCACCGGTGGTGTCTTCGCCGGTCCGATCGCCGCCCACGCTGCTGAGCCGGTGGACACCAGGCCGGTGGCGGTGAGTGTGCAGGGCGCCCAGTCGCACATCGACCTGAACGACGAGCAGACCGCGAACGCGAAGGCGATCATCGCGGCGACGAAGAAGGCCGGCCTGCCGGAGCGGGCCGCGGTCATCTCGATCGCGACGAGCCTGCAGGAGTCGAAGCTGGAGAACCTGGGCCACCTCGGCGACGCCAATGACCACGACTCGCTGGGCCTGTTCCAGCAGCGCCCGACCAGTGGTTGGGGCACGCCGGAGCAGATCACCAACCCCGAGTACTCGACCCTCGCGTTCCTGAAGGGTCTGAAGCAGGTTGACGGCTGGGAGAGCATGCCGCTGACCGAGGCCGCGCAGACCGTGCAGGTCTCGGCCTACCCGGACGCCTACGCCCAGTGGGAGCAGCAGGCCACCGACATCGTCGCCCAGCACTGGAACAGCTGACCCAAACAACGACCGCTGGCCGGCACCCCGAACACGGGGTGCCGGCCAGCGGCGTCTTCACACCGGGGCGCTCTCCGCCCGCAGGCGGGAGGAGCCCGTCCCCACCGACCAGCCCGCCACCCACCGGCTGCCGCTGGTGCCGCTGGTCCGGTCGGTGAGGTGGTACCAGTCCATCCGGCAGCGTTGCGGGGTCACGTCGAGCACCCCGTACCCGTGCCCGTCCAGCTCGGCCCAGCGCACGTGCGGGTTCGTGGAGCGGAGCAGCCCCGCGCCGAGCTGGCTCAGCGGGTTGCCGGCCGGCAGCCGGAGGAAGTCGTTGACGTTGTCGCTGGTCACCGACGGTACGACGAACTCCGCGGCGGCCGGCTCGAACAGCGTCGTCCGGGTGGTCACCTCGTTGGCCCACGAGGTGTGGATGTCCCCGGTCAGGAAGACCACGTCCCGGGTGCCGGTGGACCGGAGGTGGTTGACCAGTTCGTTGCGGTCGGCGTTGTAGCCGTCCCACTGGTCGGCGTTGAGCACCGCACCGTTCTCCGGGATGCCGAGCAGCTTCCCGAGCGGGCCGAGCAGCCAGGACGGCAGCGCCCCCACGTCCAGCCGGGCCATCATCACCGGGTTGCCGACCAGCTTCCACCGGGCGGCGGAGCCGGACAGCCCCGCCTTCAGCCAGGCCATCTGCGCGTCACCGGTGATCGTCCGATCGGGGTCGTCGACGTCGGCGCCGGAGGCCTGCGCCGACCGGTACGAGCGGAGGTCCAGCATGGACAGCTCCGCCAGCCGGCCGAACCGGAACCGCCGGTAGATCGCCCCGTCCGCGCCGGTCCGCACGGGCATCCACTCCCAGTACGCCTGCCGGGCGGCGGCCAGTCGGTCGGCGAACGGGCCCTCGGTGCCCGGGGTGTGGTTCTCGGCGCCGCCGGACCACTCGTCGTTGGCCACCTCGTGGTCGTCCCAGGTGATCACCCAGGGCACGGCGGCGTGCAGCGCCTGCAGGTCGGGGTCGGTCTTGTAGAGGGCGTGCCGGATCCGGTAGTCGGCCAGGGTGAGCACCTCGTGCGCCGGCTGGGTCGGCCGGACCACCCGGCCGGCGGCGGCGAACTCGCCGGTCCCGTACTCGTAGATGTAGTCGCCGAGGTGGACGACGAGGTTGAGGTCGCCCCGGTCGGCCAGCCGCCGGTAGGCGGCGAAGTAGCCGGCCTCCCAGTTCGCGCAGGACACCACGCCCACCCGCAGCCGGTCGACGGCGGCGTCCACGGGCGGGGCGGTCATGGTGCGACCGGCCGGCGACCAGGCGCCGGCGTGGCCGAAGCGGTACCAGTAGGTGGTGGCGGCGGCGAGGCCGGAGACGGCGACCTTCACCGTGTGGTCCCGGGCCGGACCGGTGGTGAGCGTGCCGGCGGCGACCGGAGACCGGAAGTCGGGGTCGGTGGCGACCTGCCAGCTCACCTCCACGTCCGGGCCGGCGCCGGAGCCGGGGAGGGCGTCGGGGGTCGGGGTGACCCGGGTCCAGAGCAGGATCCCGTCCGGCAGCGGGTCGCCGGAGGCGACGCCGTGCCGGAACGCGGCGGTGGCCGCGCCTGCGGGGGAGGGGCCGGCGAGGGTGGTTCCGGCCAGCACGGCGGTGCCGGCGGAGGCACCGGCGAGACGCAGGAGGGTACGACGGTCGAGGGTGTTCGTCATGACCCATGTATCTACCGCCGTCTACGTCTCCGACGCACCCCTTTGGACGGTGAATTCGCAAGCTGTTCTGCGCCGGTTCTCAATTCGAGCTTCGGCGTCGACCGGGTCAGGAGGAGTCGCCGGAGCGGCGGTGCCCGGCGACGACGTCGACCAGCGCGGCCACCAGTGCCAGCGCGATGATCGCGACGGCCAGCAGCAGGGAGTGCCGGTAGGCGACCGTGAAGTCGCCCCGGCTGTCGGCCAGCGTGGAGAAGAACAGCGCGCCGACCCCGGCGATGCCGGCCGCCGACCCGATGCGCTGCCCGGTCTGGAGCATGCCGGCGCCGCTGCCGGCCTGGGGCACCGGCACCTCGGAGAGGGTCAGGGTCTGGTTCGGCGCGATGACCAGCCCGCTGCCGAGCCCGGCGAGCAGGAACGGCACGACGAGGAGCAGCGGCACCGAGTGCCGGGGCTCGTCCCGGAGCACCCACACGGTGGCGAGCAGGCCGAGGACCACCACGAGCAGGCCGGCGGCGACCAGCGGGCGGCCGTACCGGGTGACGATCCGGCCGCCCACCGCGGAGGCGGCCGCCGCGCCGAGCGCGAACGGGGTGATGGCCAGGCCGGCGGCGAGCGCGCTGTAGCCGAGCCCGACCTGGAGGTAGAGCGTGAAGATGAAGAAGATCGCGGTGAACCCGGCGAAGTAGACCAGGCCGATCAGCGAGCCCAGGGTGTACGAGCGCAGCCGGAACAGCCGCAGGTCGAACAGGGGCGGCCGGCGGCGGCCGTACCACCGTTCCCACAGGGCGAAGCCGGCCAGGAAGAGCAGGCCGACGGGGATGAGCGTCCACTTGCCGGCGCCGCGCCACTGCTCCCGCTGCACGAGCGGCAGCAGCACCAGGGTCACCCCGACGCCGAGCAGCAGCACGCCGATCGGGTCCAGGCGGTGCCGGTCCGGCTGGCCGGCCGGGCGGGCCGGGATGAGCCGCCAGCCGAGCACCACGGCGAGGATGCCGACCGGGATGTTCACGAAGAAGACCCAGCGCCAGCCGTGCTCCTCCCCGCCGAGCTGGATGAGCAGGCCGCCGAGCAGCGGGCCGATGGCGGTGGAGATGCCGATGGTGGCGCCGAGCAGGCCGAACGCCCGGCCCCGCTCGGCGCCCCGGAACAACTGCTGGATCATGCCGCTCACCTGGGGGTTGACCACCCCGGCGGCGGCGCCCTGGACCAGCCGGGCGATGACCAGCCACTCCGGCGAGCTGGCGAGGCCGGCCAGCGCGCTGGTCACGGTGAACAGCGCCACCCCGACCACGAACGCGGCACGCCGGCCGCGGGCGTCGCCGAAACGTCCGGCCGGCACCAGCACCAGACCGAACGTCAGGGCGTAGCCGGACAGCACCCACTGGAGGTCGCTGGGCGTGGCGTGGAGCGCGCGGTCGATCGACGGCACGGCGACGTTCACGATGCTGACGTCCAGCAGGGTCATGAACGCCGCGACCAGGCCGACGCTGAGGGCCTTCCAGCGGCGCCGGTCGTCGGATCCGCCGGTGTCCACCGGCGCCGACGACCGGTCCGTGCTCATCGCGCCTCCCGTGGACCGTCGATCACGCATCCCCGATCGCTACCCGGCCCCCGATGGGGCAAACGACGGTGTCACGTCGGCTGACGCGCGCACCACCGCGGTCCGAAGTCCAGGCCGGCCATCGGGGAGTCCTCCCGGTGCAGCAGCCCCCGCTCGGTGAGCAGGTGCAGCGGCTCGCGGAGCTCCTCCTCGGTCATTCCGGCCTCCTGGGCGATCGTGTCCGGGTACGGGACGTGCCCCCGCACCTCGAGCGCGGACACCGCCTGGTACACCCGTTCCTCGATCGCAGACAGCTGTACCTGCTGCATCGCTTCCCTCCTCGGCGTGGACCGCCCGGTCGGCGGGCGGTCTGCGCCCGGCGGTTACCCGGCCGGCGTCCGATGATGCCCACCCGATCGGGGGGTCGCGGCCGGCGCGTGCCGGGCGGGCCGTCCGCGCCGTGGCCTAGGCTGCTCTCGTGATCATCTGGGACCTCGTCGTCGTCGGTGGCGGCCCCGCCGGCCTCTCCGCCGCGCACGCGGCGGCCCGGGCCGGTGCCCGCACCCTGGTGGTCGAGCGGGCCACCCATCCCCGGTACAAGACCTGCGGCGGCGGCCTGATCGGCACGTCCCTGACCGAGATCGCCGACCGCATCGAGGTGCCCGCGCACGACCGGGTCGACCGGATCACATTCACCCGGGACGGGCGACGCGTCTTCACCCGCCGGCACTCCACGCCACTGGTGGCCATGGTCCGTCGTGAGGAGTTCGACGACCGGCTGCGCGCCGCCGCGGTCGCCGCCGGGGCCGAGGTCCGCGAGGGCGTCGCGGTCCGCGCCGTCGACCAGGACCCCGACGAGGTACGCCTGCGGCTGGCCGACGGCGACACGGTCCGCGCCCGGGCGGTGATCGGGGCCGACGGTTCGTCGGGCGTGACCGCCCGGCACGTGGGGGTGACGTGGCGGCAGGTCGACCTGGGGCTGGAGCTGGAGCTGCCGGTCCCACCCGCCGAGCAGGACCGCTGGCGCGGGCGGGTGCTCATCGACTGGGGGCCGGTGCCCGGCTCGTACGCCTGGGTCTTCCCGAAGGGCGACCGGCTCACCGTCGGCGTCATCGCCGCCCGGGGCGAGGGCGACCGGACCCGCGCCTACCTGCGCGACTTCGTGGCCCGCCTGGGCCTGGCCGGGATCACCCCGGAGCACGACTCGGGGCACCTGACCCGGTGCCGGGCGGAGGACTCGCCGCTGCGCCGCGGCCGGGTCCTGGTCGCCGGCGACGCGGCGGGCCTGCTGGAGCCGTGGAGCCGGGAGGGCATCAGCTTCGCGCTGCGGTCGGGCCGGCTGGCCGGCGAGGCGGCCGCCGGCGGCGACCTCGACGCCTACGAGCGCGAGGTCCGCCTCCGGCTGGTGCCGGAGATGCGGGCGGGGCACCGGCTGCTGGAGGTCTTCACGCGGCGGCCCGACGTGTTCCACGCCCTGCTCGCGACCCCGCCGGGCTGGCGGATGTTCGTCCGGTTCTGCCAGGGGCAGGCCAGCTTCGCCCGGGTCCTGGCCCGCCGCCCCGTGCGGGCCGGCCTGGCCATGCTGGACCGGCTGCCGCCGCGGCAGCCGGGCGCGCGGTAGTCAGGGCACGACGACCGCGCGGCCGTGGACCTCCCCGCGGCGCAGCAGCTCGTACGCCTCCGGCGCGTCCGCCAGCGCGAACGTCTGCACGTCGGCCCGCAGCTGCCCCGTCCGGGCCAGGGCGATCACCTCCTGCAGCTCCGCCCGCGTGCCCCAGAACGGCACCTCGACCATCGTCTCCAGCGGGACGGTCGGCGGCTCGTCGGCGACCGGCCGCACCGGCAGGGTGCCGCCGGCCAGGCCGACCAGCAGCACCTGACCGCCGGTGGCGACCACCTGCCGGGCGGTGGTGACCGTGGGCTCCGCGCCGACGAAGTCGAGCACCACGTCCGCGCCGTCCGGCGGCGGGCCCACCAGCGCCCGGATGCGGTCCACGCTGTCCGGGCCGGCCTGCACCATGTCGTGCGCGCCCATCCGGCCGGCTAGGTCCAGGGCCGCGACGCTGGTGTCCACCGCCACGATCCGCACCGCGGTGGTGGCGGCCAGGATCTGCACGGCCATGTGCCCCAGCCCGCCGATGCCGATCACCACGCAGGAGGTGCCCGGACGCAGCCGGTCCCGGGCCAGCTCGACGGCGTGGTACGGGGTCAGCCCGGCGTCGGTGAGCGGTGCCGCCTGGGTGAGGTCCAGGTCCCCGACGGGCAGCAGCCGGGAGGCGGGCACCACCACGTGGTCGGCGAGCCCCCCGTCGCGGCTGAGCCCGACGCCGCCCACCGGCACCACCCGGCACTGGTTCTCGGCGCCCCGCAGGCACGCCCGGCAGCGGCCGCACCCGATGATCCCGTAGACCGCCGCCCGGTCCCCGGCGGACCACCCGGTGACGCCCGGACCGAGCTGGTCGACGGTGCCGGCGATCTCGTGGCCGAGGGTCATCGGGATCGGGAAGGGCCCGGCCGGCGCGTCGAGGATGTGCAGGTCGGAGTGGCAGGCGCCGACGGCGCCGACGCGCAGCAGCACCTCGCCCGGCCCGGCGGTCGGGGTGGGCACCTCCACCTGCTCCAGCACCCCGGGTGCGGTCATCCGTACCGCCCGCATGGTCGCCCTCCACGTCGTCGCCGGACGGGTCGTCGCGGCGGCTTACCCGGGCCGGGTCGGTTGATGCGACGGGTGGCCGGGCGGGCGCACAATGCGGTCATGAGCGAGCCGCGCGAGTCGTTCACCGACGAGGAGTACGCGTTCCTGCGGCATGTCCGCTTCGGCGAGATGCCGCCCGCGGTGCGCCCCGAGGACCGGGTGGAGTCGACCGAGAGCGAGACCGAGCCGCGCCGGGACCGGCCCGACCCGACCGGTGGGCAGCACGAGTGGGACCTGCGCGCCGGCGGCGCCTGACCGGCCCGTGGACGGCGACGGGCCCCGGGTGCGACACCCGGGGCCCGTCGTGACCGGTACGGATCAGAAGACCGGAACGCCCTCGCGGACCAGCTTCCAGTTCGTCACGGAGAAGTCGGCCGGACGGATGACGCCCTTGGCCTGCGCCCAGTCGATGAGCAGCTGGCGGATCTCCTGCTGCTGGTTGTAGACCTGGGTCTTCACGATGCCCGGGAAGTTGCCGCCACCGCTGCGCCGGTAGTTGTTGACCGCCACGACGAACTGCGCGTCCGCGGCCACCGGGGTGTCGGTGCCCGGCAGGACCAGGCGGGTGATGCGCTGGCCGACCGGCTTCGAGATGTCGATGTCGTAGTCGAGGCCGGAGATGACGTCGTAGTTGTAGTCCGGCACGGCCGGGTCGCTGATCGTCTCCGGGTTGACGGTCGCGCCCACCGGGACGGTGACGAAGTACTTCGCCGAGTACTCCAGGTACGCCTTCACCTCGGCGCCGGTCATGACGACCGCCTCCAGGGTGTTGTCGAAGACGTACAGCCCGGCGACGTCGCGGATCCGCACATCCCCGGCGGGGAAGACCGCGGTCCGGCTGAACGGCGAGGCCTGCGACAGCACCGGCAGGCTCGCGTACTGGGTGCCGGCCAGGGCCGCGGTGACCACCTCGGCCTGGACGTGGTTGATGAAGTCCAGGATCGGCGTGTCCTTGTACCGCGACTCGACGGTGGACAGCTCCACCTCCGACTGGGCCACGACCTGGTTCACGTACCCGACGGTCTTGGTGTGCTGGCCGCGGACGGCCGCGAGCACCGCCGGGTCCTCGACCACGGTGTTGGTGTTCAACATGGTCGAGCCCTTGCCGACGACCTTCCAGCGGCCCTTCTCCCGGGTCAGGGTGAAGTCCATCCGGGTGAGCCGCTGGCCCCACTTCGACGGCTCCGAGGTGAGCACCTGGGCGCCGGTGGCCTTGTTGGTGACGAACTTCTGCGGCACCTCGTTGTGGGCGTGGCCGAAGAGGATGGCGTCGATGCCGGGCACCTGCTCGGCGATGAGCGCCACCGGGTTCTCGTTCGGCAGCTCCGGCCCGTAGCTGGAGGTGCCGCTGTCGCCGCCGTGGGCGGAGATGATGACCAGATCGGCGCCGCGTTCGCGCATCACCGGCACCCACTTGGCGGCGGTGGCCACCATGTCGGCGAAGACCAGCTTGCCCTCGACGTTGGCCTTGTCCCAGATGGCCACGCCCGGGTTGGTGAGGCCGAGGATGCCGACCTTCAGCTTCGGCGCGCCGTGCCCGCCGAGGTCGACCTCCTTGATCACGTACGGCAGGAAGGCCGGCTTGCCGGTCTTCTCGTTGATCGCGTTCGCGGCCAGGGCCGGGAAGCCGAGCTGGCCGATCCAGGTGGCGAGCAGCGGCAGGCCGTAGTTGAACTCGTGGTTGCCGAGCGTGACGGCGTCGTACTTCAGCACGTTCATGGCGTTGGCCATCGGGTGCGTCGCGCCGGTCTCGGTGATCGGCTCCTGCTTGGCGTAGTACGTGGCCAGCGGGGTGCCCTGGATGGTGTCACCGGCGTCCAGCACCAGGGTCGCCTTGCCCTTGCGCTCCGCGCGGATCTGGTTGACCAGGGTGGCCAGCTTCGCGACGCCGACGTCGTTGTGCTTGCTGTCGTCGAACTCCGCGTCGCGGTAGTAGTCCCAGTTGTAGACGTTGCCGTGGGTGTCCGAGGTGCCGAGGACGGTGAGGTCCCAGGTCTTCGACGGCTTCGACGCGGCCTCGGCGGGAGCGCCGGCGATCAGGGGGGCGGTCGCGGCGGCGGCCGCGACGGCCAGCACCTGGCGGCGCGAGGCGCCGGAGGAGGTGGTCATGAGGTGCCCTTCCATGGGGGTGGACGCGCCTCGTGGGCGCCGTTGCGCACCATAACGACCAGCTGTCACAGACGCCACATCGCCCAGAGGTATCTCACACCACCAGCACCGGGGCTCAGCGCGGCCAGGCGGCCATCCGGCGGCGGACCTCGGCGACCTGGCCGGGGTCCAGGCCGTAGCGGGCGAACCGGCGGTCCGGCACCCGGTCCAGGTAGCGCCCGGCCTCCCGGACGTCGTCGTCCTCCAGCGCCGGGTCCACCTGCCGGGCCAGCTCCAGCAGCTCCGCCACCGCATACCGGTCCAGCGCGGCCGACACGTCGATGTAGTCGCGGACCTCCCGGCGGTTGACCAGCGCGGCGGTCTTGTTGGCGATCAGGTCCCGGACGTCCATCACCGGGCCCAGGTCCATCACCACCGGGCTGCGGTACCGGTCGAGCCGGGCCAGGCTGAGCCGGATCTGCCGCCCGTCCCGGCTCACCACGAAGTCCCGCAGGTCCCGGTCGTAGCCGTCGAACAGCTCGCCCAGGTCGCTGCCCGGATCGGCGTCGGACACCCGGTAGCCGGCCCGTTCCAGAGCCGCCCGCACCCCGGCCGCCGCCGCGGCGGCCGCGCCCTCCACGTCGGCGAACAGGTCCACGTCCTCCGTGGGGCGGGTGACCAGGCCGTGCGCCGCCCAGGCCACCCCGCCGCCCAGCACGAACCGGTGCGGGCCGGCGGCCGCGAGCGCCACCCGGGCCACCTCCCGGTAGAAGTCGTGCAGGTGGGTCACGCGGCGCGCAGGCCCCGGTGCCGGCTCTCCCACGCGAGGCGGACGCCCCGGGGCAGGTTCAACAGCGGCCACACCCGGCGCAGCGTCCCCCCGTGGATCAGCTCGCGCAGATCCTCGACGCGGCTCGTCTCGCGCAGCACGTTCTCGTACATCCAGAGCAGGTCGTCGGGGTCGGCCAGGTCGAAGGCGCGCTCGCTGCTCCACATCAGGCGCACCGGCAGCTCGACGATGCCCCGCGTGGGGCCGGCGAGCTCGCCGAGGGTGCGCGCCACCACGGCGGGTCGCCCGGGGCGGGCGAGGTACGCGGTGCTGGTGGCCGACATGGTGTCAGGGTAACCCCTGTCCGGCGTTTTCCCATCGCCCTGACCTGCCACCCGCCGACCCCGGCACGCCGGTTCGACCGGATCCGCCGCACGAGGCGGACCACCGGTGACCGCCGTCACCGACGAGCGGCGGAAGAACCCGGGAGCCAGTACCGTTGTGCAGAGCGTCGGTGTGTCCAGTGTCCCCGGGCCTCACCTAAATTGCCTTCGCGGAATACCGTTCGGCTGGAGCCGCGTCGCGCCACTCGCCGAGAGGCGACCTGCACACCGACGCCCAGCGCCGCCCCGGCCGCAAGCCGGGGCGGCGCTGTTTTTCGTCCCGGGTCGCGAGCACACCTCGGCTGCCCTAGTGTTCAGAAGGTCAGCTACCCGCCAGCCGGGAAGGGGGTGCGCCGCATGGGGTTGAAGACCTTCATCCAGGGGTGGCCGGTCTACCGGCAGCTCACCGGCACCGACCCGCTCGGTCGGGGGGCAGCGGCGCAGTCGGCCCGCTCGGCGGCGCTGACCGCGCGCACGGAGACCGCCGACAGCGTGGCCCGCTCGGTCTGCCCCTACTGCGCGGTGGGCTGCGGCCAGCGGGTCTTCGTCAAGAACGGTGAGGTCACCCAGATCGAGGGCGACCCGGACAGCCCGATCTCCCGCGGCCGGCTCTGCCCGAAGGGCGCCGCCAGCAAGAACCTGGTGACCAGCCCGCTGCGGCAGACCAAGGTGCGCTACCGCCGGCCGTACGCCACGGACTGGGAAGACCTGGATCTCGACGTCGCGCTCGACATGATCGCTGACCGGATCCTCGCCGCCCGCGACGAGACCTGGGAGGACGTCGACGACCAGGGCCGCCCGCTCAACCGGACGCTGGGCATCTCCAGCCTGGGCGGGGCGACGCTGGACAACGAGGAGAACTACCTCATCAAGAAGCTGTTCACGGCGATGGGGGCACTCCAGATCGAGAACCAGGCCCGCATTTGACACTCCGCCACCGTCCCCGGTCTGGGGACCAGCTTCGGTCGCGGCGGCGCGACGGACTTCCAGCAGGACCTGGCCAACGCTGACGTCATCGTCATCCAGGGCTCCAACATGGCCGAGGCCCACCCGGTGGGCTTCCAGTGGGTGATGGAGGCCAAGCAGCGCGGCGCCAAGGTCTTCCACGTGGACCCCCGGTTCACCCGCACCAGTGCGCTCGCCGACACGTACCTGCCCATCCGGGTGGGCACCGACATCGCGCTGCTCGGCGGCGTGGTGCGGTACATCCTGGAGAACGAGCTGGACTTCCGGGAGTACGTGCTGGCGTACACCAACGCGGCGAACATCGTCAGCGAGCAGTTCGCCGACACCGAGGACCTCGACGGGCTGTTCTCCGGCTACAAGCCGGAGACCGGTTCGTACGACCAGACCAGCTGGCAGTACGAGGGGCACGAGGAGCACGCCCGCAACCGGGGCACCGGCAAGGAGCGGGAGAGCGCGGCCGGGCTCGAGCAGGAGTCGCACGGCCCGCCGGTGCCGGGGCAGACGATGCGGGACGAGACGTTGCAGCACCCGCGCTGCGTCTACCAGATCCTCAAGCGGCACTTCTCCCGCTACACCCCGGAGATGGTGGCCCGGGTCTGCGGCATCCCGGAGGGGAAGTTCCTGGAACTGGCCCGCGCCTGGACGGAGAACTCGGGCCGGGAGCGGACCGGCGCGCTGGTCTACTCGGTGGGCTGGACCCAGCACAGCGTCGGCGTGCAGTACATCCGCACCGGCGCCATCATCCAGACCCTGCTGGGCAACATGGGCCGGCCGGGCGGCGGCATCCTGGCGCTGCGCGGGCACGCCAGCATCCAGGGCTCCACCGACATCCCGACCCTGTTCAACCTGCTGCCCGGCTACCTGCCGATGCCGCACCACGCCAACCACCCGACGTTCGACAAGTGGGTGGACAGCATCCGGCACCCCGGCCAGAAGGGCTTCTGGGGCAACTCCCGAGCCTTCGCGGCGAGCCTGCTCAAGGCGTACTGGGGGGACGCGGCGACGCCGGAGAACGACTTCTGCTACGGCTACCTGCCCCGGATGACCGGCGACCACGGCACGTACCAGCAGGTGCTGAACATGATCGACGGCAAGGTGAAGGGCTACTTCCTGCTCGGCCAGAACCCGGCCGTCGGCTCGGCCCACGGCCGGGCCCAGCGGCTCGGCATGGCCAACCTCGACTGGCTGGTCGTCCGCGACCTGTTCATGATCGAGAGCGCCGCCTTCTGGCGGAACAGCCCGGAGATCGCCACCGGCGAGATCGTGCCGGAGCAGTGCCGCACGGAGGTGTTCTTCCTGCCCGCCGCGTCGCACGTGGAGAAGGAGGGCACCTTCACCCAGACCCAGCGGATGCTCCAGTGGCGGGAGAAGGCCGTCGAGCCGCCGGGCGACTGCCGCTCCGAGCTGTGGTTCTTCTACCACCTCGGCCGGGTGCTGCGGGAGAAGCTGGCCCGCTCCACGAAGCCCCGCGACCGGGCGCTGCTCGACCTGGCCTGGGACTACCCGACGAACGGCCCGAACGCCGAGCCGAGCGCCGAGGCGGTGCTCAAGGAGATCAACGGCTACGAGGTGGCCACCGGCCGCCCGTTGAGCGGCTTCCCGGAGGCCAGGGACGACGGCTCCACCGCGGTCGGCTGCTGGATCTACTCCGGGGTCTACGCCGACGGCGTCAACCAGGCGGCCCGCCGCAAGTCGCGGCACGAGCAGGACTGGGTGGCCGCCGAGTGGGGCTGGGCCTGGCCGGCCAACCGGCGCATCCTCTACAACCGCGCCTCCGCCGACCCGGAGGGCCGGCCGTGGAGCGAGCGCAAGAAGTACGTCTGGTGGGACCCCGACAAGGGTGAGTGGACCGGTTACGACGTGCCGGACTTTGAGAAGACCAAGCCGCCGGGCTACCGGCCGCCGGAGGGCGCCTCCGGGCCGGCGGGCCTCGCCGGGGACGACGCGTTCGTCATGCAGGGCGATGGCAAGGCGTGGCTGTACGCGCCCACCGGCGTGCTCGACGGGCCGCTGCCGACGCACTACGAGCCGGCCGAGTCGCCGATGCGCAACCCGCTCTACGGGCAGCAGGCCAACCCGACCCGCAAGGTCTACGAGCACCCGGTGAACTCCGTCAACCCGAGCCCGCCGGAGCCGCACAGCCAGGTCTTCCCGTACGTGTTCACGGTCAGCCGGCTCACCGAGCACCACACCGCCGGCGGGATGAGCCGGACGGTGCCGCGCCTGGCCGAGCTGCAACCGGAGATGTTCGTCGAGGTGTCCCCGGAGCTGGCCGCCGAGGTGGGGCTCGCGCACCTCGGCTGGGCGCACCTGGTCAGCGGCCGCGCCGTGATCGAGGCGCGGGTGCTGGTCACCGACCGGCTCACCCCGCTGCGGGTCGACGGCCGGCTGATCCACCAGATCTGGCTGCCGTACCACTTCGGCAGCGAGGGCCTGGTCACCGGCGACTCGGCCAACGACCTGTTCGGCATCACCCTGGATCCGAACGTGCTCATTCAGGAGAGCAAGGTGGGCACCTGCGACGTGCGGCCAGGCCGGCGGCCCACCGGGCCGGCCCTGCTCGACCTGGTCGCCGACTATCAGCGACGGGCCGAGATGACGCCGGACCGGCAGGTACCCATCGTCACCACCGACGCGGCGGGCGGGGACGACGCCGCCGGCAGCACCGACGAGGGGTCCGCCGGCGCGGCGCGGAACAGGGGCGGGGATGCCTGACGTCAACAGCCTCTACGGCCCGCTGGACCCGGCACCGGACGCCGGCTGGGTCGAGGCCGGCCCGCGGATGGGGTTCTTCACCGACACCAGCGTCTGCATCGGCTGCAAGGCCTGCGAGGTCGCCTGCAAGGAGTGGAACGGCGTCCCGGACTCGGGCTTCGACCTGCTCGGCATGTCCTACGACAACACCGGCGCGCTGACCGCCAACTCCTGGCGGCACGTCGCGTTCATCGAGCAGCCCCGGCCGGCCGGGCACGGGACCCCGCCCTTCGAGGACCTCCCGACCGGCCCGCCGACCAGCGCGCGGAGCGCGGCGACGGCCGCCGGCACGGCCACCGACACCGGCACCGACCCGGGTGTGCCGCCGGGCCGGCCGGAAGCGGCGGCGCGGATGGCGGCCGGCCCGGAGTTCCTCGGCATGCCCGGCGCGCAGCCGCCGGGGCGGGCCACCGGCGCCGACACGCGGACCGACTTCCGCTGGCTGATGATGTCGGACGTCTGCAAGCACTGCACCCACGCCGCCTGCCTGGACGTCTGCCCCACGGGGTCCCTGTTCCGCACCGAGTTCGGCACGGTCGTGGTGCAGGAGGACATCTGCAACGGCTGCGGCTACTGCATCTCCGCCTGCCCGTACGGGGTGATCGACCAGCGCAAGGACGACGGGCGGGCGTGGAAGTGCACGCTCTGCTACGACCGGCTGGGTGCCGGGAAGACGCCGGCCTGCGCGCAGGCCTGCCCGACCGAGTCGATCCAGTTCGGCCCCCTGGACGAGTTGCGGGAACGCGCCGCGCAGCGGGTCGCCAAGCTGCACGAGCACGGCATGCCGGAGGCCCGCCTCTACGGCCACGACCCGACCGACGGCGTCGGCGGGGACGGCGCGTTCTTCCTGCTGCTCGACGAGCCCGAGGTGTACGGCCTGCCGCCGGACCCGGTGGTCACCACCCGGGACCTGCCCAAGATGTGGAAGCGCGCGGGGCTGGCCGCCCTGGCCATGGCGGCGGCGGCCGTCGCCGCGTTCGTCGGAGGTTCATCGTGAGTCCGGACCGCCCCGCCGTCGGCGACCTGTTCCGCCGCTTCCGGGAGCGGCTCGCCGCCGAGGGGCCGGCCCGCCCCGGCGAGCCGGGTGGCCACGGCCCGAAGACGGGCACGAACGGAAGCCGGGCGACCGGCACCGGGGCCGGCGTGGCGCGCACCGACACGGAGGCCGCCGGAGCCGGGCTGGCACCCCAGCCGCCCCGCGACGTCCCGCCGGCGGAACGGCGTCGGGGCCGCCGCAGGGGCGGCGGTGGCGAGCAGCTCAACGTGCCGCCGGCCGAGTTCACCTCCTACTACGGGCGGCCGATCCTGAAGGCGCCCGTGTGGAAGTGGGACATCGCCGCGTACCTGTTCACCGGTGGGCTCGCGGCCGGGTCGTCGCTGCTGGCGGCCGGTGGCCAGCTCACCGGCCGCCCGGCGCTGCGCCGGGCCGGTCGGGTCACCTCGCTCGCGGCGGTCAGCGCCAGCACGTTCTTCCTCATCCACGACCTGGGCAGACCGGCCCGGTTCCACCACATGCTGCGGGTGGCGAAGCTGACCTCGCCGATGTCGATGGGCACCTGGATCCTCAGCGCCTTCGGCCCGGCGGCCGGGGTCGCGGCGGTCGCCGAGGCCGCGTCCCGGCTGCCGGAGCGGGGCGTGCTCGGGCTCGGCCGGAAGCTGCTGCCGCCGGCCGGGAACGCCGCCGGGCTGGTCGCCGCGGTCACCGCTCCGGCCCTGGCCACGTACACCGGGGTGCTGCTCGCCGACACGGCGGTGCCGTCCTGGCACGAGGCGTACCCGGAACTGCCGGTCATCTTCGCGGGCAGCGCGCTGGCCAGCGGGGCCGGCGTCGGGCTGTTGGCCGCGCCCACCGGGCAGGCCGGGCCGGCGCGGCGGCTCGCGGTGGCCGGCGCGGCGCTGGAGCTGTGGGGCGCGCACCGGGTGGAGACCCGCATGGGTCTGCTCAGCGAGCCCTACGCGACCGGCACCGCCGGGAAGCTGCTGCGCGCCGGGCGGACGCTCACCGCCGCCGGGGTGCTCGGCGCGCTGGTCGGGCGCCGCAGCCGGGTGCTGTCCGGGCTCTCCGGCGGGGCGCTGCTCGCCGCGTCCGTCTGCACCCGGTTCGGGATCTTCCACGGCGGGGTCGCCTCGGCGAGGGACCCGAAGTACACCGTGGTGCCGCAGCGGGAACGGGCCGGGCGACGGGAACGCCCGGGACCAGACGTCAACGGGCCGGGCGCCGGCCCGAACGGGGGATAGGCAGGACAGGCGCCGGCCCATGAGCCGATACGGGGGTACCGCTCATGGCCACAACAGCCGCGAATCCGCGGGGGAATCCAGCACCGACGCGAGGCCGCTGGGGCCTTGTCGTCGCTGCCGTGCTCGTCCAGCTTGCGTTGGGCGCCGTCTACGCCTGGAGCGTGTTCAACAAGCCGCTGCAGGACGAGTTCGGGTGGAGCAAGGCCGAGGTGGTGCTGCCGTTCGAGGTGGCGATCGGGACCATCTTCATCGGCAGCCTGGTGGGCGGGCGCATCCAGGACCGGCGCGGGCCCCGGGCGGTGGCGCTGGGCGGCGGGATCCTCTACGCCGTCGGGACCATGCTGGCGTCGCTGGTGTCGTCGAGCGACCAGCTGTGGCTGCTGCTGCTCACCTACGGCGTGCTGGGCGGCATCGGGCTCGGCGCCGCGTACATCACGCCGATCGCCATGCTCAGCAAGTGGTTCCCCGATCGGCGCGGGCTGATCACCGGGATCGCCGTCGCCGGCTTCGGCTTCGGCGCGGTGGTCACCGCGCCGGTGGCGAAGGCGCTGCTGGCCGGGACCGACCACAAGACCAGCGTCTTCCTGCCGCTGGGCATCGCCTATCTGGTCGCGGTGCTGCTGGGGGCGTCGTTCTTCCGCGACCCGCCGGCCGGTTACCAGGTGCCGGGCTTCACGCCCGCGGTCGGCGGCCGGGCCGTCGCGGGCACCAAGGTCTACACCTTCGGCGAGGCGCTGCGCACCCGGCAGTGGTACCTGCTCACGCTGATCCTCACGCTCAACGTGACCTGCGGTATCGCGCTGATCTCCCAGGCCGCGGACGCGGCGCAGGCGGTGGCCGGTGTCGGCGCCGCGACCGCCGCCGGCCTGGTCGGCATCCTCGGCCTGTTCAACGGTGGCGGGCGGGTGCTCTGGGCGTGGCTGTCCGACCGGATCGGCCGGATGACGGCGTTCATCGGCATGCTCGCGCTGCAGGGCGTCTGCTTCCTGATCCTGCCGCACGCCTCCGCGTTCTGGCTGTTCGCGGTCCTCGCCGCCCTGGTCTACCTGGCCTACGGCGGTGGCTTCGGCACCATGCCGGCCACCGCCGCCGACTACTTCGGCACGCCGAACGCCGGCGCCATCTACGGGGCGATGATCGTGGCGTGGAGCATCGGGGGAGTGGTGGGTCCGCTGCTCACGGCGCTGCTCTACGACGCCAGCGGCAAGAGCTACACCCTGCCCTTCACGGTCATCGGCATCCTCGCCTTCGTCGCGCTGGTGCTTCCGCCGGTCACCCGCCTGCCCACCACCCCCGGCGAGCCACGACCCCACTTCCAGACGCCGGGGCCCTGATCCGGTGCGCTTCCCGCCCTCGCCGGGCGGCCGGAGATCACATGTGGTTAGGTGCTGGGTGGAGGCGTTCAGGCGGCTGGTGCCCCTCCCGGTCTTCAAAACCGGAGTGGTCCGGGACCCGGGCCAGGCGGGTTCGATTCCCGTCCGTCTCCGCCAAGCTGTCCCCTGGGAGACCCGATGCGTGACGTCGACCCGCGGCGGCGGGTGCCGCGCACCGACGCGCTGCTCGCCGACCCGGCGCTGGCCGCCGCGGCCGGCACGCTCGGCCGCGACCGGGTCAAGGCCGCGATCGTCCGGGCGCAGCGGCGGGCCCGCGCGGGCGAGCTCACCCCCGAGCAGGTACGCGACGCCGCGTTGGCCGACCTGCCCGCGCCGGCACCCCGGGCGGTGCTCAACGCCACCGGCGTCGTCCTGCACACCAACCTGGGCCGGGCCCCGCTGGCGGCCGCCGCCGTCGACGCCCTGGTGGCCGCCGCCGGGCACACCGACGTGGAACTGGACCTGCGCACCGGGCGGCGGGCCCGGCGCGGCCGCGAGGCGCTCGACGCGCTCGCCGCCGCCGTGCCCGACGCCGCGGCCGTGCACGTCGTCAACAACGGCGCGGCCGCCCTGGTGCTGGCCGCCACCGCGCTCGCCGCGGACCGGGAGATCGTGGTCAGCCGCGGCGAACTCGTCGAGATCGGCGACGGGTTCCGCCTGCCCGACCTGCTGGAGAGCACCGGCGCCCGGCTGCGCGAGGTGGGCACCACCAACCGCACCGCCCTCGCCGACTACGCCGCCGCCGTCGGCCCGCGCACCGGCTTCGTGCTCAAGGTGCACCCGTCGAACTTCCGGGTCACCGGCTTCACCTCGGCCGTGCCGGTCGGCGACCTGGCCACCCTCGGCGTGCCGGTGGTCGCCGACATCGGCTCCGGGCTGCTCGCCCCCGACCCGCTGCTGCCCGACGAGCCGGACGCCGCGACCACCCTGCGCGCCGGCGCGCACCTGGTCACCGCCAGCGGCGACAAGCTGCTCGGTGGGCCGCAGGCCGGCCTGCTGCTCGGCGCGGCGGACCTCGTCGAGCGGCTGCGCCGGCACCCCCTCGCCCGGGCGCTGCGGGTCGACAAGCTGACCCTGGCCGCGCTCGCCGCCACCCTGCACGCGCCGACCAACCCGACCCGGGAGGCCCTGCACGCCGAGCCGGGCGCGCTGCGCGCCCGCACCGAGCGGCTCCGCGACCGGCTCGGCGAGGACGGCTGCAAGGCCGAGGTGGTGCCCAGCGCGGCGGTGGTCGGCGGTGGCGGCGCCCCCGGGGTCGAACTCGACTCGTGGGCGCTGAGCCTGCCCGAGCGGTACGCCGAGCCGCTGCGCGGCGGCGCGCCGCCGATCCTCGGCCGGGTGCTGCACGGCCGGCTCCTGCTCGACCTGCGCTGCGTGCCCGCCACCGCGGACCCGGACGTGCGGGCGGCGATCCTGCGGGTCGGGGCCTGACCGTGTGGGTGGTGGCCACCGCCGGGCACGTCGACCACGGCAAGTCCACGCTGGTCCGGGCGCTGACCGGGATGGAACCCGACCGGTGGGCGGAGGAACGCCGCCGCGGCATGACCATCGACCTCGGTTTCGCCTGGACCACCCTGCCCTCCGGCGGCACCGTCGCGTTCGTCGACGTGCCCGGGCACGAGCGGTTCGTGCCGAACATGCTGGCCGGCGTCGGGCCGGTTCCGGCCGCCCTGATCGTGGTCGGCGCCGACGAGGGCTGGATGCCGCAGTCCGCCGAGCACCTGGCCGCGCTGGACGCGCTCGGGGTGTCGTACGGGCTGCTGGCGGTGACCCGCGCCGACCTGGCCGACCCCGGCCCGGCGCTGGCCCGGGCCCGCGCGGAGATCGCCGCGACCTCGCTCGGCGAGGTGGAGGCCGTGCCGGTCAGCGCGGTCACCGGCGCCGGCCTACCCGAGCTGCGGGCCGCGCTGGACCGGCTGGTCGCCCGCCTGCCCGACCCGGCCCGTGACGCCCCGGTGCGGCTCTGGGTGGACCGCTCGTTCACCGTCCGGGGCAGCGGCACGGTGGTCACCGGCACCCTCGGCGGCGGCCGGCTGCGCGTGGGCGACACCCTCGAACTCGCCGCCAGCGGGGAACCGGTGCGGGTACGCGGCCTGCACGCGCTGAACACCGCCCACGCCCAGGTGGACGCGGTGGCCCGGGTGGCGGTGAACCTGCGCGGGCTGGCTCGCGACCGGGTGGCCCGCGGCGACGCCCTGCTCAGCCCGGGCCGGTTCCGGGCCACCGACCTGCTCGACGTCCGCCTCGCCGGTGATCCGGCCGCCGACCTGCCGCCCACCCTCACCCTGCACGTCGGCTCGGCCGCGGTGCCCGCCCGGGTGCGGCCGCTCGGCCCGGACACCGTCCGGCTCCGGTTGGCCCGCCCGCTGCCGCTGCTGATCGGCGACCGGGCGCTGCTGCGCGACCCGGGCCGGCACCACGTGAGCGGCGGGGTGACCGTGCTGGACGTGGACCCGCCGCCGCTGCGCCGCCGGGGCGCGGCCGCCGCCCGCGCCACCGTGCTGGCCGGGCTGGACGGCCGGCCCGACCCGGCCGGGGAGCTGCGCCGGCGGCGGCTGGTCCGCGCCGGTGACCTGACCCGGATGGGCGTGCCGGCCGGCGCGGCCCCGGTCGCCGGGGACTGGCTGGCCGATCCGGACCACTGGCGGGAGCTGGGCCGCCGACTCGCCGAGGAGGTCGCCCGGTACGCCCGCGAGCAACCCCTGGCGGCCGGCGTGCCGGTCGACGTGCTGCGGCACCGCCTCGACCTGCCCGACCGGGCGCTGGTGGAGGCGCTGCTGCGCCCGCCGCTGCGGCTGCGCGCCGGCCGGGTCACCGCCGCCACCGGCGACGCGCTGCCCGAACCGGTGGCCCGGGCGGTGGCCCGGGTCCGCGCCGAGTACGGCGACCGCCCGTTCCAGGCCCCCGAGGCGCACCGCCTGGCCGACCTCGGCCTCGGCCCCCGCGAGATCGGGGCGGCCGTGCGTGCGGGCGCCCTGCTGAAGCTCGCCGACAACGTGGTGCTGCTGCCCGGCGCCCTGGACGACGCGGTGCGGGTGCTCGCCGGGCTGCCGCAGCCGTTCACGCTCAGCGCGGCCCGGCAGGCGCTGGACACCACCCGCCGCGTGGCGGTGCCGCTGCTGGAACTGCTCGACCGGCGGGGTGCCACGCGGCGGCTGCCCGACGACGCCCGCGAGGTGGTCCACCCGGGCGGGTGAGCCAAGCGGCACCGGCGGCCCGCCCGGTCACCTACGGTGACGCCATGGACCCCTCCGCGGTCTGGCGGGACAGGAACCACCGGTGGCGCATCGAGGCGTACCGGGCACCGGACCTGCGGTTCGCCATCTTCGCCACGAACGGCACGACCGAGTCGGCGCCGCTGTGGCTGTTCGGGATGGGCGCGCTGGCCCGGTGGCTGATGACCCATGCCATCTCCCTGGACGACCTGGAGACCGACTGATGGCCGGCCAGCTGGTGCTGGTGCTGGTCCTGGTGCTGGTCAACGCGGCGCTGTCCGGCAGCGAGATGGCCATCGTGACGCTGCGCGAGGCGCAGCTGCGGCGGCTGGGCCGGACCGGGCGCAGCGGGGCGCGGCTGACCCGGCTGGCCCGGGAGCCGAACCGCTACCTGGCCACCATCCAGCTCGGCATCACCCTGGCCGGGTTCCTGGCCTCGGCGGCCGCGGCGGTGTCGCTGGCGGAGCCGCTGGTCGGCCCGCTGGGCTTCCTCGGCCGGGCCGCCAACCCGGTGGCCGTGGTGCTGGTGACGATGGTGCTGACCTTCGTGACGCTGGTCGTCGGCGAGCTGGCCCCGAAGCGGCTGGCCATGCAGTCGGCGGAACGCTGGGCGCTGCTCAGCGCGGCGCCGCTGGACGTGCTCGCCCGGGTGTCCCGCCCGGCCGTGTGGCTGCTCAGCCGGGCCACCGACCTGCTGGTCCGGCTGGCCGGCGGCGACCCCCGGGCCAACCGGCAGGAGGTGACCGAGGAGGAGTTGCGGGAGATGCTGGTCAGCCAGCGCGGGCTGTCCGCGCAGCAGCGGGAGATCCTGTCCGGGGCGTTCGACATCGCCGGCCGTACCCTGCGGGAGATCCTGGTGCCGCGCCGCGAGGTGACGATGCTGCCGGCCGAGCTGACGGCCGTGGAGGCCATGCGCCGGCTGGCCGCCACCGGCCGTTCCCGGGCGCCGGTGACCGGCCCGGGCGGCCTGGACGACGTGCGCGGGGTGGTGCACATCCGCGACCTGGTCGACGGCGACGGCGCCCTGGTCGGTGAGCGGGCCCGGCCGCCGGTGCTGCTGCCCGGCACGCTGCCGGTCGCCGACGCCATGCGGCAGCTGCGCCAGCGCCACGAGCAGCTCGCCCTGGTCATCGACGAGTTCGGCGGGGTCGACGGCCTGGTCACCATGGAGGACCTGCTCGAGGAGGTGGTCGGCGAACTGTACGACGAGACCGACCGGGACGTGCACCAGGCGGTCCGGGAGCCCGACGGCGCGCTGCTGCTCCCCGGCGACTTCCCGCTGCACGACCTGCCCGACGCCGGCGTGCAGGTGACGTTTCCGCTGACCCGCGAGTACACCACGGTCGCCGGGCTGGTCCTGGCCGGCCTGGGCCACCTGCCGGCCGGTCCGGGGGAGCGGTTCCGGCTGCCCGGGCTCACCGTCGAGGTGGTCGAGGTGTCCGACCGGACCATCCGCCGGGTGCGCCTGCGCGGCCCGGCCGCCGGCTGCCGGTCGGAGTGACCCGACCGGGGGACAAGCACGCGAAACGGACCTTCCGCGGCGCCGGACCGCCGTACCGTCCGGAATGTGAAGGACCGAGGACTGCGGACGTTCATCACCGTGCTCGCCGGGCTGGCCGTGATCTATTTCGGCGCCACCGGGCACCGCAGCAGCGGTGAGGAGGGCGGGGGCATCTCCGGCGGCGTGGTGCTGCTGGCCCTGCTCGCCTCGGCGCTCGCCTGGAACCTGACCAAGCCGGGGCCCGCCAAGTGAGGCCCGGCCGGCTCAGCGGGCCGCCGCGGTCCGGCTGATCTCGCCGGCCGACTCCTCGCCGAGCGCCACCCGCACCAACGCCGATGCCAGCCGCCCGAAGTCGGCCTCGCCGACCAGCCCGGCCAGGCCGCCGGGGTTCGCCGGGAGGCCCAGCCGGCGGGCGCCGGCCAGGGTCCGCCGGTCGGCGTACGGGCGCACGTCCGGCCAGACGGCCTGCGCCTCGCGGAGGAAGATGTCCGCCCCGGTCGGGCCGATGCCGGGGAACTCGGTGAGCAGCCGGCGCAGCACGGTCCGGTCGCCGTCGGCCTCCTTGTGCATCCGGCGCAGGTCCCCGTGCCACCGGTCCAGGCAGAGCCGCGCTCCGGTGCCGAGCATGGTGGCCGTCCGCTCGTCGTAACGGCGGTAGTGGCCCCGGCCGAGCGCGTCGACGCGGTCCTGCCAGCTCGCCGCCTCCATGGCCTGGGGAGTGCGCCAGCCGGCGGCGAAGAGTTCCCGCGCGGCGGCGATGGCCACGCACGCCCGGATCCGGGTGCTCAGCAGCGTGGTGAGCACCAGCAGCTGGTAGAGCGGGCCCGGCCGGTCGGCGAGACCGATCCCCGCCTCCTCCGCGTAGGTGCGGGACTGCCGGTCCAGCAGTGCCCGCGCCACCGTCCGATCGTCTGGCATCCCTCGGTGATACCCGCCGGGCGCCGGACCAGACGCCCGTGGCCGGGCCGGAATGCGCCTCCCGGCGGCGGGTACCCAGATCAGGTGCGCGGCCGACGCCGTGCGCCGCCACCGGAAGGAGAGACCTGTGGTCAAGCCGCAGCAGGAGGAACTGCGCCGCAACGACAAGGGCGCGACCAGCCAGGACAGCCGGGAACTGATTCCCCAGGCCGGGAGCAAGGGACCGCACGGCAAGGGCGGCAGCTCGAACGCGGACGTCGGACGGCCGGTCCCGAAGGGACAGGTGTCGCCGTACGGCCCGGCGGGCCAGCCGGTGGCCGAGGACGAAAGCGACCGGCGGGGCTGACTCAGCCCCGCCGCGACGGCGGCCGCAGCCTGCGCCAGGTGGCTGCGGCCGCCGCTCCGTATGCCAGGTGCGGCACCAGGTCGGACAGCCAGTCGGCCTTGCCCCAGGTCCGCGGGTCGCTGATGCGCAGCGCCGCGATGGAGCCGTCGGAGGTGGCCATCACGCCGCCGCCGAGCAGGCCGACAGCCACCGGCAGGGGGATCCTGCGGCGGGCGGCCAGGAGCCCGAACAGCGCGCCGGCGGCGACCCCGGTGCCGTAGCCGATCACCGCTCCGAGGCCGGAGCGGCGGTTCGGCGCCTTCGCCTCGGGTCCGAGGTGCACGTGCGCCGCGTCGGCCAGCTTGCCGGCGGTCTGTTCCGGGGTGCTGCTCGCCGGGCGCCCCCGCACCGCCATGTCCAGGTAGGTCACGACGTTCAACACGGTGGTGCCGACGGCGCCCGCGATGGCGCCGTCGACCACGGGAGCGGCCCTCACTTCGGGTCGCCCGGTTCGCGCTCTCCCTTGGGCCCGAACGTCCGTTCGCCCCGCACCACGCCCCGCTGGCCGCGGTCGTCCTGGAGGATCCGGTTCGCGACCTGATTCGCCTCCTGGTCGGCCGCCCGCCCGGACTGCTCGATCAGATCGCGCAGCCGCGCCCGTTCCTTGTCGTACGCGTTGCTGCCCGGCCGTGGTCCTGGCATCGCTGCCTCCTCCGGTCGCTGTGGCTGACCGTACGGTCTACCCGCCGTGGCCGGGGCCAACCGTTCAGCCGGGGGCGCGGACCACGGCCACCGGGCAGTCGGCGCGGTGCAGCACCCCCTGGCTCACCGAGCCGAGCAGCAGGCCGGTCAGCTCGCCCCGGCCGCGCCGGCCCACGACCACCAGTTGGGCCTCGCGGGACGCCTCGACGAGCGCGGCGACCGGCCGGGCGTGCACCACGGCCCGGGTGACCGGCACCTCCGGCCGGCGTTCGGCCAGCCCGGTGAGCGACTCGGCCAGCACCTGGTTCTCCTCGTCGCGCAGGTCGCTCTCCTCGTACACCAGGGGTTGCATGTCGCCGGGGCCGGTGGAGGCCGGGTGGGTGTAGGCGTGCACGGTGTGCAGCCGGGTGCCCCGGATCGCGGCCTCCTCGGCGGCGAAGTCCACGGCGGCGTGGGACAGCGTGGACCCGTCCACCCCGACCACCACCGGACCGGTGGCCCGGGCCGTGCCGCGGGCGACCAGCACCGGGCAGTCGGCGTACGAGGCGACCTGGATCGCGACCGACCCGACCACCAGGGCGGCGAAACCGCCCAGGCCGCGATCGCCCAGCACGATCATCGCGGCGGTCGGTGACTCGCCGAGCAGCACGGCGGCGGCCTCCCCGTCGATGATCTCGCCGGAGACCCGCAGCCCGGGCGCGGCCGACTCGGCCTCGGCGACCGCGGCGGCGACCAGCTCCTCGGCCTGGTGCCGCAGGCCGCCGCCGGGTGGTCCCTCGGGCGGCGCCGACACGGGTACGCGCAGCAGCGGCCAGATGAATCCGTGCACCACCCGCAGCGGCCGCTGTCGCCGGGCCGCCTCCCGCGCCGCCAGGCGCACGGCGGTGCGCGCCGGCTCCGAACCGTCCACGCCGACCACCACGGCCGCGCCGTTCGCCGAGTTCACGCCGTACCTCCTCGCCGTCGGCGCCCGCGGCCAGTATCGCGGCCGGCGGCCCGTCGCCGAGGCGATACCGCCCGAGCCGACCCGTGGGTACGCTGGCGACCGTCGCCGGAGAAGGGGAGCCTCGTCGATGGCCGAGCCCGACCAGCCGAGCACCGCCCGCATGATCGACTACTGGCTCGGCGGCGAGCACCACTACCCGGTCGACGTGGCCGCGGCCGGCGCCTTCGAGGGCGCGTACGGGCCGTGCGCGGAGATCTTCCGGTCGCTGCGCGCCTTCCTCGGCCGGGCGGTCCGGTCGATCGCCGACGCCGGGGTGGACAACTTCCTGGTCTTCGGGGCGGGCGTGCCCACGCGGGGCAACGTGCACGAGGTGGCGCCGGACGCCACCGTGCTCTACACCGACGTCGACCCGGTGACGGTCCGGCTGGGCCAGCGCCTGCTCGCCAACAGCGACCGCGCCGGCTACGGCTACGGCGACGCCACCGACATCGGCACCGTCGACCCGGCCCAGCTGCACCGGTTCGTGCCGGGGTGGGGGAGGAGGCCGGTCGGGGTGGTCTTCCTCGGGCTGGCCGCGTTCCTCGACGACGACACCCTCGCCCGCACCCTCGACGAGTTGTACGAGGCGGTCGCGCCGGGCAGCTTCCTGGCCATCGACTTCGACAGCGAGGAACTCGCCGCGTACCCGGAGGCGCTGGCCATGATGGGCCCGGCGTTCCGGATGCGGGCGCCGGCGCGCTTCGCGCCGCTGCTGGGCCGCTGGCAGCCGACGGCGGACGGCATCGTGCCGGTGGCGCGCTGGCGGCCGGCCGGCGAACCGGAGCAGGTGCCGGACGCCTTCTACGGCGCGCTGGCCACCCGACCGGCCGGCTGACGGGCGCCGTCCCCCCGCCATCGGCACGCGGCGCAGGTCGGAGGCGGGGCGTACCGGTGCCGGGGGCCTCCGTATGATGCTTGCCCTACAGCAATAGTCGTCATCGGAGGATGTGAGCATGCCGGACGCGTCCGGAGCGGTGTCGCGCGCCCTGCGCGCCGCACCCCCCGACCAGTTGGCGGAGGCCGCCGACGCGGCGATCCGCCGGGTGCTCGACGCGTCGCGTACCGAGGTGCTCGTCGCGGACTACCGGTTCACCGGGCTCTGGCCCGTGCTGGACCCGGAGCTGCCCGAGGGCGGGTTCCTCGACTGCCAGGGCGTCGCGCAGCGCTGCTTCAGCAGCCAGCAGCCGGTGCTGGACACCGGCGACAGCGGCCGGTGCCGGGCCTACCTGCCGCTGTCGGCGTGGGGGGAGCGGCTCGGCGTGCTGATGGTCGAGCTGCCGGCCGCGCCGGACGCGGCGACGGTGGCGGCGGCCCGGGACGCCGCGGGCGACCTGGCGGTGGCGCTGCGGGCGGCCGACCGGGAGACCGACCGCTACCGCCGCGCGCGCCGCCGGGAGCGGCTCACCATGGCCGCCGAGATGCAGTGGGACCTGCTGCCCGGGCGCAGCGTCACCCACGGCGACTTCGTGCTGGCCGGGCAGCTCGAACCGGCGTACACGGTGGGCGGCGACCACTTCGACTGGTCGGTCGACGGCGACCGGCTCACCGTCACGGTGCTCAACGGCGCCGGCAACGGGCTGGCCGCCTCGCTGCTCACCGCGGTGACGGTCAACGCGATGCGCAACGCGCGACGCTCCGGCGGCAGCCTGGTGGAGCAGGCCGAGCTGGCCTCGGACACCATCTTCTACCAGCACCGGGGGAGCCGGCACGTGGCCACGCTGCTGCTGGAGCTGGACAACCGCCGGGGCGTGGTACGGGCCGTGGACGCGGGCTCGCCGCACGTGCTGCGGCTGCGCGGCGGGACGGTCACCCCGATCACCCTGGAGCAGCAACTGCCGCTGGGCATGTTCGCCGAGACCCGCTACGACGTGCAGGAGTTCGCCGTGGAGCCGGGGGACCGGCTCTTCGTCGTCAGCGACGGGGTCTACGCGGCCGAGCCGGCCGGCCGGGAGCCGTACGGGGACCGGGCCATGGCGCGCGCCATGCGGTCCACTCGGTTGCAGCCGGCGACCGAGGCAGTTGGTACGGTGATGCGCGAACTGCACGCGCACCACGCCGACGCGGATCTCCGCGACGACGCGGTCGTCGTCTGCCTGGACTGGCGCGGTTCCCGCCCGCCGGACGGCGACGTCGGCGTGCGGTGACGGACCGGCGGGGCGAACACGAGCGCGACGATCGCAGGGGACACCGGGTGGAGCGACCTCCGAATCTTGCCGCGGCCATCGATGCGGCGGCCGAGGCGCTCGTCGGTGTGCTCGACTCCGCCACCTCGCGGCACGCCGTCAGCGTCTCGCCGACCCAGTTGCGGGTGCTGTCGCTGATCATGGCGCACCCGCGCACCAACGTGAACCGGCTGGCCGAGCTGCTCGACGTGGTGCCCTCGTCGGCGAGCCGGCTCTGTGACCGGCTGGAGGCCGTCGGGCTGCTGCGCCGGGTGGCCGACCCCCGCGACCGGCGCGAGGTGCGTCTGGTCCCCACCGCCGCGGCCGAGACCCTGCTGGGCGAGCTGACGGACCGGCGGCACCGGGCGGTCCAGGCGGTGCTGGACCGCATGCCCCACCGGGTGCAGCACGAGCTGCTGCTGGCGCTTGTCGCGTTCGGCCAGGCCGCGTCGACGAACGCACCGCAGGCCGCAGCCGACTCCACCGCCCGCACCGCCTGACCCGACCGGCTCACGCCGCGCGCTCCCGGCATTCAGCTAGTATCCTAGGATGCCTTAGCGGTGGTGTGGCGCCGCACACACCGCGAACCTGAGTACCGGCGCAGCGCAGGGCCCGGGGCGGGACGGGGGAGCCCGATATAGTGGCAGCGCAACTGGGCGGCCCATGATCGACGCGATCCTGGGCCGCAAGGGGGAGGTCCCAGCCCGGGATCGCAGAGGGCGCCGGCGTCTGACCGGCCGGCAACGCGCACGTTCCCGCGGCGGCCGTTCACTCGGCCGCCGGACCGTGCTGCGAAGGGAGGTTCGGTGTCGCGTCGGCCGGCTCCATCGGAGCACCCGGCTACCGGCGGTGCGGCGGAGGTCGTGGGGGACCGTGTCCTCACCCTGCCGAACCTGATCAGCTTCGTCCGGCTCGTCGGTGTGCCGCTCTTCCTCTACCTGTTCCTGGTGGTCAAGGCCGACGTGGCCGCCATCGTGGTGCTGGCCATCGGCGGCACCAGCGACTGGGTGGACGGCTGGATCGCCCGCCGCCTCCACCAGGTCAGCCGGTTGGGCGAGCTGCTGGACCCGCTCGCCGACCGGCTCTACATCCTGGCCACCCTGCTGGCGTTCACCGCCCGTGAGGTGGTGCCGTGGCAGTTCACCGGGGCGCTGCTGGCCCGCGAGCTGCTGCTGCTCGGCTCGCTGGGCGTGCTGCGCCGCTACGGCTACGGCCCACCGCCGGTGCACTACGTGGGCAAGACCGCCACGTTCCTCCTGCTGGCCGCGTTCCCGATCCTGCTGCTGGCCTCCGCCGCCGAGAGCGTCGCCGTTGCGGCGGGCGCCATCGGGTGGGGGCTGGCCTGGTGGGGCCTGGTGCTCTACTGGGTGGCCGGCGCGATGTACGTGGTGCAGGCCAGCCGCCTGGTCCGGGCGATGCGGGCGCGCCGCGCGGGAGCGGCCGCATGACGGCGGCGGCGCCGGGGGACCGGGACCGCGACCCGTCGGCGCGGGTGTACGCGCCGGACTTCCTCACCGACCTGTTCCGCAACCCGCTCGACCCCGGTTACCGGGATGCGGCGGTCCGGCGCGCCACGGCGCCGCCGTCGCGGCTGCGGCGGGTGCTCGCCCGGCCGGTGAGCGTGGTGGTGCTGTTGGTGATCGGGTTCCTGTTCGCGGTGGCGTACCGGGAGACGGTCGCGGAGGAGCCGGGCCGGGCGAAGGCGCGGGCCGGCCTGATCGCCGAGATCAAGCAGCGCGAGGCGGAGACGGACCGGTTGACCGCGCGGGCGGATGAGCTGCGCGAGGAGGTCGGCCGGCAGCGGGACGCGGCGTTGAGCGGGTCGCAGGCGTCCCGGCTGCGCACCCTGGAGGCGGGCACCGGCCTGGGCCGGGTGCGCGGTGACGGCGTGGTGGTGCGCCTGGTGGACGCGCCGAGGGACAAGGACGCGGTGACCGGGGCGGAGGCGGGGCCGTCGCAGGTGCTCTACTCCGACCTGCAGAAGGTGGCGAACGCGCTGTGGGCGGCGGGCGCGGAGGCGGTGGCGATCAACGGGCAGCGGTTGACGGCCACGTCGACGATCCGCCAGGCCGGTGAGGCGATCCTGGTGGACTACCGGCCGGTGACGAGCCCGTACGTGGTGACGGCGATCGGGCCGGGGTCGATGCGGGACCGGTTCGAGGACAGCCGGGCGGCGGACCTGATGCGTGACGTGCAGCGGACGACGGGCCTGTCGTTCGGGGTGAAGGACGCGGACGACCTCACCCTGCCGGCGGCTCCGCAGCCGCGGCTACGCTACGCCGAGCCTTCGGTGAGTCCGAGCCCGTCGGGTTCGGGTGTCGCCGGTTCGACCAGTCCCGGGCCGTCCGGCTCGGGTTCCTCTCCTCGCCCCTCCGGAGGTGGCCGATGATCGCGGTGCTGGCGTTGCTCGCCGGTGTGGTGCTCGGGGTGTATCTGGATCCCACGGTGCCCGCGGCGTTGCAGCCGTACCTGCCGATCGCCGTGGTGGCGGCGCTCGACGCGGTGTTCGGTGGGGTGCGGGCGAAGCTGGACCGGATCTTCGACGACAAGCAGTTCGTGGTGTCGTTCATCTCGAACGTGCTGGTGGCGGGTCTGATCGTCTACCTGGGTGACCAGTTGGGGGTGGGTGGTCAGTTGTCCACCGGTGTGGTGGTCGTCCTCGGGGTGCGCATCTTCGGAAACGTGGCGGCGATCCGCCGGCACCTGTTCCGGGCGTAGGTTTGTGGCGATGAGCGAGGAGCACAGGGAGACGGGCACGGGTTGGCCGCAGCCGGCGGAGCCGGCGCGGCCGTCGGGTCCGGCCGGTGAGCCGGATCCGCGCCCGGACGCGCCCGATCCGGACGAGTTGAGCCCGTTGGCGCCGGCCGGGCCGGTGGAGCCGGCCGAGCAGGAGGACGTGCCGTCGCCGGCGGAGGAGCCGGGGGCTGCCGCGGAGGAGCCGGGGGCTGCCGCGGAGGAGCCGGGGGCGGCCGAGGCGAAGCCGGTGCCGGTGTCGCGGCGGTTGACGTCGGCGGGCGCGATGATCGCGGTGCTGCTGGCGTTGCTGGGGTTCACGCTGGTGGTGCAGTTGAAGACGACGTCGACGGATCCGACTCTCGCGGCGACGCGGGAGGAGGACCTGGTCCGGATCTCGTCGGATCTGGATTCGCGGGAGCGGCGGCTTCGGCAGGACATCGAGGCGCTGGAGGAGAGCCAGCGGCAGTTGCGGTCGGGTGAGCAGGGCCGGCAGGCGGCGCTGGAGGAGGCGACGCGGCGGGCGGACGAGCTGGGCATCCTGGCGGGCTCGTTGCCGGCGGTGGGGCCGGGTCTGTCGGTGCGGTTCGAGGGTCCGGACAAGGCGGTCTCGGCGGTGCGGATCCTGGACGCGGTGCAGGAGTTGCGGGGCGCCGGCGCGGAAGCGATGCAGATCGTGGGCTCGGACGGGGCGGCGGTGCGGATCATCGCGTCGACGTATTTCGTGGACGGGCCGGCCGGTGGCCTGGTGGTGGACGGGCGGCGGTTGAGCGGCCCGTACGTGATCTTGGTGATCGGTGATCCGCCGACGCTGCGTACGGCGTTGAACATTCCCGGCGGGGTGGTCGCATCGGTGGAGGAGGACGGCGGTAACGTGACGCCGGAGGACAGTGAGGCTGTGGAGGTTTCGCAGCTGCACGCGCCGATCAAGCTGGAACACGCCCGGCCGGTTTCCTGACCGGTCGCGGCCGCGCCGGTTTCCCCCGGTGCACCGATGACGAAGGACGCAGCTGGTGATTCCTGAGGATCTGCGGTACACCGCCGAGCACGAGTGGGTGGCCGGTGGGGGCGGCGGCGCCGTCCGGATCGGCATCACGCACTTCGCGCAGGACGCCCTGGGTGACATCGTGTTCGTCCAGTTGCCGGACGAGGGCGCGGTGGTGGCGGCGGGTGAGTCGCTGGGTGAGATCGAGTCGACGAAGAGCGTGTCGGAGATCTACGCGCCGTTGAGCGGCACGGTGGCGGCGCGCAACGAGGCGTTGGCCGACACCCCTGAGGTGATCAACACGGATCCGTACGGTGCGGGGTGGTTGGTGGAGATCACTCCGGATGATCCGGCGGCGGTCGAGGGTTTGCTGACCGCTGGTGCGTACCGCGAGCTCACCGAGAGCTGAGTTCGTGCGTTCCGGGCGGCGGGCTCGTGTCCGCGCGTCCGGTTGCCCTGTTTTTCGGCGCTGGCTAGGCTCGCCCAGTTGACCGAGAACCAATAGTTTGAGCGTTGCGGAATGCGCCTTCCCGGCACCGGGGAGCCAGCCGCCGGGTGTGTGTCCGCCCGGCGGCCAGACCCGCCATTGCCCGACGCCGACCGAAACAGATCCGTGAGGTGGTCCCCATGACGCGCCCAGACGACGAGTTCCCCCCGCTCGACGTCACTTCGACGCTCAATCTCGGTTCGCTCGACGAAGTGCTGGAGGGCCCGGACACCGATGTGGTGCCGAGCCGCATGTCCGGTTCGTTGCCGCCCGGGATGGCGTTGCTGGTGGTTCGCCGGGGTCCGAACGCGGGCGCCCGGTTCCTGTTGGACCACGATGTGACGACGAGCGGCCGGCACCCGGACAGTGACATCTTCCTCGACGACGTGACGGTGTCGCGGCGGCACGCCGAGTTCCACCGGGACGGTGGCACGTTCACGGTGCGGGACGTGGGCAGCCTGAACGGCACCTACGTGAACCGGGAGCGGGTCGAGGCGGCGACGCTGAGCAACGGCGACGAGGTGCAGATCGGCAAGTTCCGGGTGGTGTTCATCGCCGGTCCGCGTCCGGAGGAGGAGGCCGGCCGGGGGTGAACGGGCCTGCGGCTTCGACGTCGCCCGAGGCGGCGGACGGTTCGCCGCGCTCGTCCGCGACGCCGCTGATGAGCATCGGCGAGGTGCTGGCGCAGTTGCGGGTGGAGTTCCCGGACGTCACGATCTCGAAGTTGCGGTTCCTGGAGGCCGAGGGCCTGGTGGAGCCGCAGCGGACGCCGGCGGGTTACCGGAAGTTCAGCTGGGACGATGTGGCGCGGTTGCGGTTCGTGCTGACCGCGCAGCGGGATCAGTACCTGCCGTTGCGGGTGATCCGGGACCAGTTGGCGGAGTGGGACTCGTCGGGTGCGGGGCGGCAGCGGCCGAATCTGGTGGCGGTGGGCCCCGGTGGTGAGGTGCCGGGCCGGGAGGCGGCGGAGCCGGCCGAGTCGCCGGAGGTGCGGCTGGGCCGGGCGGAGCTGATTTCCCGCAGCGGGGTCGACGAGTCGACGTTGGCCGAGTTGGAGCGGCTCGGTGTGCTGGTGCCGGATCCGCCCGGCTGGTACGACGCGGACGCGTTGATCATCGCGCAGGCGGTGGCGGGTCTGGCGGCGTACGGGTTGGAGCCGCGGCACCTGCGGGGGTACCGGACGGCGGCGGATCGGGAGGTCGGTCTGTTCGCGCAGTTGGTGGCCCCGTTGGCGCGGCAGTCGGATCCGGCGGCGCGGGCGCGGGCGGCGGAGACGGCGCGGGAGTTGGTGGCGTTGTCGCAGCAGTTGCACGCGGCGTTGGTGCGGGTGGGGCTGCGGTCGACGTTGGGTCGGTGAGGTGGTGGGGCCGGGTGTCGTGGGGGCGCCCGGCCTCTGCCGTGGGTGGGCGCGGAAAGATCGGTGCCGGGAAGCGTGTCGTAGGCTTGCCGGGGTAACCCGTTGCGGCGAGGCGTGGTGCACGTAGCGGATGGGACTCCCGTGTCGCGGTCCGTGTACCGTGCAGGGAAGGGCGCGGTGCGGGCGTAGGTGACAACGACACGGAGGCGGCGGTGCGCGAGCTGAGCGTGGTCGGAGTTCGGGTGGAGCTGCCCAGCAACCAGCCGATCGTCCTGCTGCGGGAGGTCGAGGGGGACCGCTATCTGCCGATCTGGATCGGCGCGGTCGAGGCGACGGCGATCGCCTACGAGCAGCAGGGTGTGAAGCCGGCGCGGCCGTTGACGCATGATCTGCTGCGGGACGTGCTGGCGGCGTTGAAGGCGCCGTTGCACGCGGTGGAGATCACCGAGTTGAAGGAGAACGTCTTCTACGCCGATCTGTTGATCGGTGACGGCGTTCGGGTGTCGGCGCGGCCGAGCGATTCCATCGCGTTGGCGTTGCGGGTGGGCGCTCCGATTCGTTGTGCCGAGCAGGTCCTCTCCGAGGCGGGGATCGTGATCCCCGACGAGCAGGAGGACGAGGTGGAGAAGTTCCGGGAGTTCCTGGAGCAGGTGCGTCCGGAGGATTTCGCGGGCTGAGGTGGCCGGCCGGTGGGCCGGTGTCGGCGCGGCGGCGGTTGTCACGGTGGGTGACGGATCGCCGCCGTCAGTGATCTTCCGGGTGGCGGTGCGGCGTGTCGCGGTGGCTCCTGCGGGGTAACTCCCGGTGTCGGGGCTAGGGTTGCGGTATCCAGGGGTGCGCGCACGGGGAGACCGCGTGGCACCGCACGGGCGGGGAGGTTGTCCGGATGCACGAGCCGCGAGATCCTGGTCCGACTACGGAACAGCAGCCCGACCCGGTCGTTGACGGTGAGGTGGGCTACCGGGGTGTGACCGCGTGTCACGCGGTGGGCATCAGTTACCGGCAGCTGGACTACTGGGCCCGGACGGGTCTGGTGGTGCCGAGCGTGCGGGACGCCTCGGGGTCGGGGACGTCCCGGTTGTACTCCTTCCGCGACCTGGTGGTGTTGAAGGTCGTGAAGCGGTTGTTGGACGCCGGGGTGTCGTTGCAGAACATCCGGAAGGCCATCGACGCGTTGCGGTCGCGTGGGGTCGAGGACCTGGCGGGCATCACGTTGATCTCGGACGGGACGACGGTGTACGAGTGCCGGTCGCCGGAGGAGGTCGTGGACCTGTTGCAGGGCGGCCAGGGCGTGTTCGGCATCGCGATCGGTGGCGCGTTCAAGGAGATCCAGGGTTCGCTGTCGCATCTGCCGGCGGAGCCGGTGGGTGGGCAGCCGGAGCCGGCCGCCCAGCCGGTGGAGGCGGAGTCCGAGTCGGTGGGTGACGAGTTGGCGGCGCGGCGTGCGCGTCGTCGGGCGGGCTGAGCGGCCCGTCACGGTTCCTCGGGGCCGCGCCACGCCCAAACGGGCACGGCGTGGTCCCCTTTTTTGATCACAGCGCGTGTGGTGGGGCCGGCGGAGTGGCGCCGGCCCGCCGGTCCGGCGGCCGTCGCCGGGTGGGGCCGACGTGACGTGCGGAAACAACGTCCGGGTGGGTCGCCGCCGGTTGCTGTCCGAAAGGGACAGTTGAGGGTGCCGGGTGCCGGTGGCATCCACCCAGCGTGTCGGTGTGCTCGCGTCGCGCGAACGATCCGCCGGGTTCGCTGACTGTCCGTGATCGACGGATGTCGGGAATCGGATAGGGCAGGGCTGAACCGTTTCGGCGGGCACGCTATGGTCCGACACGGTCGCTTGCGCGTGACCGTTCGGTGGAGCCGGTGCGACGCGCGCGGGCTGCCGGTTGCCCCTCCGCGGCGCTGGTCGCGTTGCCCCCCTCCCGGAAGGAACCACCCATGACGGTGACCGAAGAGACCACCCCGATCTCCCACTACGAGCGCATCGGCGGCGCCGCCGCCGTGAAGGCCGCGGTGGAGCTGTTCTACGACAAGGTGCTGGCCGACCCGGACCTGGCCGGCTACTTCACCGACGTGAACATGCCCGAGCAGCGGCGGCACCTGGCGTTGATGCTCGCCGTGGTGCTCGGCGGCCCGAACGAGTACGCGGGTCGGGGCCTGTCCGAGGCGCACCAGCCGCTGAACATCCCGGTGGCGCACTACGTGAAGGTCGGCGAGCACCTGACCGCGACGCTGGTCGAGCTGGGGGTGCCGGCCGACGTGATCGCCGACGTGCACGTCGTGCTGGGTCAGGTCCAGGACCAGGTCGTGTCGTCGGGGAACGCCTGAGCGTGGACGCAGGGCGGCTCAAGCAGAGCTGGTCCCTGGTCGCCGCGCACGGCGACCAGGTGCCGCTCTACTTCTATTCGACGCTGTTCCTGGCGCACCCGGAGACCCGGCAGATGTTCCCCACGAACATGGCCGGGCAGCGGGACCGCCTGGTGAACGCGCTGGGGCACATCGTGTCCCACGTGGACCAGGTGGACCAGCTCGTCGGGTTCCTCCAGGACCTCGGCGCGGATCACCGCAAGTTCGCGGTGCGCGCCGAGCACTATCCCGCGGTCGGTGAGGCGCTGCTGGCGACGCTGCGGCACTTCTCCGGCGAGGCGTGGACCGACGAGCTGGCCGCCGACTGGGCGGCCGCGTACGGGTTGGTCGCGCAGGTGATGATGGACGCCGCGCAGGCGGCGGAGGCGAAGTCCCCGCCGTGGTGGGTGGCGGAGATCCTCGGGCACGAGCGGCGCACGTTCGACGTGGCGGTGCTGACGCTGCGGCCGCAGTACCTGCTGCAGTTCGCCCCGGGCCAGTCGATCGGGGTGTCCCACCCGGCGGTGCGCTCGTGGCGGTACTACTCGCCGGCGAACGCGCCCCGCCCCGACGGGACGCTGGAGCTGCACGTGCGGGCCGCGCCGGGTGGCGCGGTGTCGTCGCGGCTGGTGTACGGGTGTGCGGTGGGCGACCAGGTGCACCTGGCGGCGCCGGTCGGTGACCGGTTGACGTTGTGGCAGGCCGGGTCGTCGGATCTGCTGCTGCTGGCCGGTGGCACCGGCTGGGCGCCGGTGAAGGCCCTGCTGGAGCAGGTCGCCGCGGAGGGCGTGGGCCGCCGGGTGGACCTGTACGTGGGGGCCCGGTCCCGGTTGGAGTTCTACGACAGCGAGGCGATCGACAAGTTCGCCGCGTCGTACCCGTGGCTGCGGGTGACGTACGTGGCGGGTTCGGACCCGCGGCGGCCGGGCGAGTTCGTGCAGGTGGCCGACCAGGTCCTGGCCGACGGCGACTGGCGGTCCCGGCACGTGTACGTGTGCGGCTCCGACGAGATGGTGAGCCATTCGGTGGCGGCGCTGACCGGCGCCGGCTACCAGCCGGGTCAGCTGCACCACGAGGGTTTCGGCAAGCACTGGTACGGGCCGGCCTTCCGGACCGCGACGACCCCTGACGATTCCGGAGGTGCCCGGTGAGCGCGAGGAGTGAGCCGGTGTTGCGAGCCCCGCAGTCGCGAACGGAGGTGACCCGGTGAGCGCGACCCCGATCAGCAGGTACGAGGGTCAGGTGACCGGTGGCGCGGCGCAGGTGCGTCTCAGCGCCGACCGGGTGCGCCGGTGGGAGTTCGGGTCGGCGTCGTTCACCCGCCGCGGCTACGACCACGCCGACGTGGACCGGTTCCGGATGCAGGTGGCCGACGAGCTGGACCTGCTGGCGGCGCAGCTGGCGCATCTGCGGGCGGAGAACGAGCGGCTCAACGACCACCTGGAGCTGCACCGGCACGGGGTGATCCCGAGCGCCGACAACGCGGCGGCGGCCCCCGCGGCGAAGGAGGTGAACCTGCTGTCGGCGGCGCAGCGGGAGGCCGAGCAGATCATCGCGCAGGCCCACGACTACGCCCGCCGGGTCGCCGAGTACGCCCGGATGCAGTACGAGAGCTACATGCAGGCCGCGGCGCAGGAGGCCAAGCAGGAGGCGGAGCGGGCGGTGACGGAGTACCGCAGCAGCGCCGGGGTGAACTTCGACGACTCGGTGGCCACCCGGGAGGCGCTGCGGATCTTCGGCGAGATGATGATCTCGCACATGCAGGCGGCGGCCCGGCACCTCGACGACGGCAGCGAGCAGCTGTCGCGGACGATGGACCGGATCGCCCGGGAGGTGCCCGCGGTCGCCGGTGGGCAGCAGGTGGCGCTGCCCCGCCACCAGCGCTGAGCGGCGGCCCGGCCCACCGGGGTCACCCCGGTGGGCCGGGCCCGCGGCGCCCGGGAAGATTTCCCCGCAGAAATCTCGCGGTGGCATGTCGAGAACGGCGGTGCGGCTCCGTCCCCGAAGCGAACACGGCAACAATGGCCGTACCGCACCGAGGAGAACATGATGGCCAAGTACCTGCTGCTCAAGCACTACCGGGGCGCGCCGGCGGCGGTCAACGACGTGCCGATGGACCAGTGGACGCCGGAGGAGGTCTCGGCCCACGTGCGGTACATGCAGGACTTCGCCGCCCGGCTCGAGGGCACCGGCGAGTTCGTCGACGGTCAGGCGCTGTCCCCGGAGGGCACGTTCGTCCGCTACGACGGCGAGGGGCGCCCGCCGGTCACCGACGGGCCGTTCGCGGAGACCAAGGACCTCATCGCCGGCTGGATGGTGATCGACGTCGACACCTACGACCGGGCGATCGAGCTGGCCGGGGAGCTGTCCGCGGCCCCGGGTGCGGGTGGAAAGCCGATCCACGAGTGGCTCGAGGTGCGCCCGTTCCTGGGCGAGGCCCCGACGATCACGGAGTGACGGACGGTGGATGAGGCTCTGCTGCGGGCTCTCACCCCCACCGTGATCGGGATCCTCGTCCGCCGCGGAGCCGACTTCGCGGCGGCCGAGGACGCCGTCCAGGACGCCCTGGTGGAGGCCGTGCGGGTGTGGCCGGACGACCCGCCGCGCGACCCCCAGGGGTGGCTGGTCACGGCGGCGTGGCGGAAGTTCCTCGACGCGGCCCGCGCCGACGCCTCCCGGCGGCACCGGGAGGCGCGCGTCGAGGGCGAGCCGCCGCCGGGCCCGGGCGAGGCGGTCGACGACACGCTCCAGCTGTATTTCCTGTGCGCGCACCCGTCCCTCACGCCGGCGTCGGCGGTCGCGCTCACGCTGCGCGCGGTGGGCGGCCTGACCACGCGTCAGATCGCGCGCGCCTACCTGGTGCCGGAGGCGACCATGGCGCAGCGGATCAGCCGCGCCAAGCGGACCGTCTCGGGTGTGCGGCTCGACCAGCCCGGTGACGTCGCCACGGTGCTGCGCGTGCTCTACCTGGTGTTCAACGAGGGCTACTCCGGTGACGTGGACCTCGCCGGTGAGGCGATCCGGCTCACCCGCGAGCTGGCGGCCAGGATCGACCACGAGGAGGTCGCGGGCCTGCTCGCGCTCATGCTGCTGCACCACGCCCGGCGGGCGGCGCGGACCGGCCCGGACGGCCGGCTCGTGCCGCTCGCCGAGCAGGACCGCGGCCGGTGGGACACCCGGCTGATCGCCGAGGGTGTCGACGTGCTGCAGGCGGCGCTCGCCCGCGACCGGCTGGGGGAGTTCCAGGCCCAGGCCGCCATCGCGGCGCTGCACGCCGACGCACCGACGGTCGAGGAGACCGACTGGGTGCAGATCGTCGAGTGGTACGACGAGCTGGTGGGCCTCACCGGCAGCCCGGTGGCCCGCCTCAACCGGGCCGTGGCGGTCGGCGAGGCCGACGGCCCACGCGCCGGCCTGGCGGCGCTGGCGGCGCTCGACCCGGCGCTGCCGCGCCACGCCGCGGTCGCGGCGTACCTGCACGAGCGCGACGGCGACCCGGTGACCGCGGCGCGGCTCTACGCCGAGGCGGCCCGGTCGGCGCCCAGCCTCGGTGAACGCGACCATCTCACTCGGCAGGCCGCGCGGCTCAACGCGCGGCTGCGCGGGTGAGCGGCACCTCAGGTGGCGGCGCGGACCGCCTCGTCGATCGGGGTCTCCCCGCCGACCAGTTCCAGGGTGAGCCCGACGCCGTGCGGGGCGGACAGCAGGGCGAGCAGGACGCGGGCGGTGTCGGCGCGGGTGACCGGCCCGGGGTCGGCGTGCCGGGCCAGGGTGATCCGGCCGACCGGCGCGTCGTCGGTGAGCCGGCCGGGGCGCAGCACGGTCACGTCGAGGTCCCGGCCGGTGACGTCGTCCTCGGCGGCCTTCTTCGCCCGCAGGTACGCCGCCCACACCTCGTCGGTGCCCGCCCTCGGGGGCCGGTCCACGCCCATCGAGGAGACCAGCAGGTAGCGGCGGACCCCGGCGCGTTGCGCGGCGTCGGCGAGCAGCACGGCGGCGGCCCGGTCGACGGTGTCCTTGCGGGCCGCGCCGCTGCCGGGGCCGGCGCCGGCGGCGAAGACCACCGCGTCGGCGCCGGCCAGGTGCCCGGCGACGGTGTCGACGTCGCTGTGTTCCAGGTCGCAGACCACCGGTTCGGCGCCGGCCGCGCGCAGCGCGGCCTCGTGCCCGGGGTTGCGGATCAACCCGACGGCCGTGTCGCCGCGGCCGGCGAGTTCCCGCTCCAGCAGCTTGGCGATCTTCCCGTGACCTCCGGCGATGACGACGCGCATGCCCTCAACCTAGTCCCGCGACCGCACCCGCACCGGGTGAGCGGTGGGCCCGGGTTCGCCGGAGGCGGGGCGGGCGAGGCAGCATGGACGCCGTGACCGAGACGTTCGACGCGTTGACCCGGCTGGTGGGCGCCGGGGACGTGGTGGTGCTCAGCGGCGCCGGCCTGTCCACCGAGTCGGGCATCCCGGACTACCGGGGGCCCTCCGGCGCGGCCCGCCGGCACACCCCGATGACCTATCAGGCGTTCACCCGGGACCCGGACGCGCGGCGGCGCTACTGGGCGCGCAGCCACCTGGGCTGGCGGCTGATCGCCCGGGCCGCCCCCAACGACGGGCACCGGGCGGTCGCCCGGCTGCAACGCGCCGGCCTGCTCGGCGGGATCATCACCCAGAACGTCGACGGCCTGCACACCGCCGCCGGCGCCACCGGCGTGATCGAGCTGCACGGCGGTCTCGACGAGGTGACCTGCCTGGACTGCGGCAACCTGACCTCCCGCGACGAGCTGGACCGGCGGCTGGCCGAGGCCAACCCGGGTTTCGACGCGCACGTCGCGCACGTCAACCCCGACGGCGACGTGGACCTGCCCGACGAGGCGGTGGCCCGGTTCCGCACCGTCGACTGCGGCATCTGCGGCGCCGGCATGCTCAAACCGGACGTGGTGTTCTTCGGCGAGACCGTGCGGGCCCCACGGGTCGCCGACTGTTTCGCCCTGGTCGAGCGGGCCCGGGCGCTGCTGGTGCTCGGCTCCTCCCTGACCGTCATGTCGGGGCGCCGGTTCGTGCTGCGCGCGGCGAAGCTGGGCATCCCGGTGGCCATCGTCAACCAGGGCGCCACCCGCGGCGACGGGCACGCCACCCTCATCCTCGACGCGCCGCTGGGCGCGACGCTGACCGCCCTGGCCGACCGGGTCGCCGCCGGGCCGGTCCCCGCCGCCGTGTGACCGACCCCCCGGCGGGGTACGACATGAGCCGGAAACATGGTCGCTGGTAGCGTTGACCATGCCGGTACCACCCACGTGGGAGAGACCGCCCGGGAACCACCCGGACGGCGCCGAAGGGGCAGATTCTCCCCGGAACCTCTCAGGCAAAAGGACCACGTGGGCAGGCGCTGTGGAGCGCGTCAGCGCGACTCAGGGGGAGGCCGACCCGTCGACCTCGCCCCCACAAGGAGCGCAGCGCATGACCGCAGAGCAGTTCGCCGACCGGCACATCGGACCCGGCCCGGACGACGAGCGCCGGATGCTGGAGGCCGTCGGTCACAGCTCCATCGACGAGCTGATGGACGCCGCGATCCCCGAGGTGATCCGCTGGCACGGCGCCCTGGACCTGCCCGCCCCGGCCAGCGAGCGGGAGGCCATCGCCGAGCTGCGCGCCCTGGCCGCCCGCAACACCGTCGCCGTGTCGATGATCGGGCTGGGCTACCACGGCACGCACACCCCGGCGGTGATCCGCCGCAACGTGCTGGAGAACCCGGCCTGGTACACGGCGTACACGCCGTACCAGCCGGAGATCAGCCAGGGCCGCCTCGAGGCGCTGCTGAACTTCCAGACCATGGTCACCGACCTGACCGGGCTGGCCACCGCGAACGCCTCCATGCTCGACGAGGGCACCGCCGCGGCCGAGGCCATGACCCTGGCCCGCCGCGCGTCGAAGATCAAGAGCCCGGTGTACGTGGTCGACGCCGACACCCTGCCGCAGACCGTCGCGGTGATCACCAGCCGGGCGGAGCCGCTCGGCATCGACGTGCGGGTCCTCGACGTGGAGCGCGACGAGCTGCCCGACGAGTTCTTCGGCCTGCACCTGCAGTACCCGGGGGCGTCCGGCGCGGTCCGCGACCACAGCCGGCTGGTGGAGGCCGCGCACGCCGCCGGCGCGCTGGTCACGGTCGCCGCGGACCTGCTGGCGCTGACCCTGCTGCGCCCGCCCGGCGAGATCGGCGCCGACATCGCCGCCGGCACCACCCAGCGTTTCGGCGTGCCGATGGGCTTCGGCGGCCCGCACGCCGGCTACCTGGCGGTCCGCTCCGGGCTGGAGCGGATGCTGCCCGGCCGCCTCGTCGGGGTGTCCAAGGACGCCGACGGCAACCCGGCGTACCGGCTGGCGTTGCAGACCCGCGAGCAGCACATCCGCCGGGAGAAGGCGACCAGCAACATCTGCACCGCGCAGGTGCTCCTGGCGGTGATGGCCGGCATGTACGCCGTCTACCACGGCCCGGACGGGCTGCGGGAGATCGCCCGGCGTACCCACGGGGCGGCGGCGCGGCTCGCGGCCGGGCTGCGCGCCGGCGGCGTGCAGGTCGCGGACGTCGCGTTCTTCGACACCGTCACGGCGACCGTGCCGGGGCGGGCCGCCGAGGTGGTGGCCGCCGCCGCGGAGCGCAACGTGAACCTGCGGCTGGTCGACGCCGACCGGGTCGGCGTCTCCTGCGACGAGACCACCACCCCCGCGCACGTGGCGGCGGTGTGGGCGGCGTTCGGCGTCGCCGGGGTCGACGGGGAGGTGGACGCGGCGCTGCCCGACGGCCTGGCCCGCACCAGCGACTTCCTCACCCACCCGGTGTTCCGCACCCACCACTCGGAGACGGCGATGCTGCGCTACCTGCGCCGGCTGTCGGACTTCGACTACGCCCTGGACCGGGGCATGATCCCGCTCGGGTCGTGCACCATGAAGCTGAACGCCACCACCGAGATGGAGCCGGTCACCTGGCCGGAGTTCGCGCACCTGCACCCGTTCGCCCCGGCCGAGCAGACCGCCGGCTACCGGGACCTGATCGCCCAGCTGGAGGGCTGGCTGGCCGAGGTGACCGGCTACGACGCGGTCAGCGTGCAGCCCAACGCCGGGTCGCAGGGGGAGCTGGCCGGGCTGCTGGCCATCCGGGCCTACCACCGGGAGCGCGGTGAGGCGCACCGCGACGTGTGCCTCATCCCGTCGTCGGCGCACGGCACCAACGCCGCGTCGGCGGTGATGGCCGGCATGCGCGTGGTGGTGGTCGGCTGCGACGACGACGGCAACGTCGACCTGGTCGACCTCGACACGAAGATCGACAAGCACCGGGACGCGCTCGCGGCGATCATGGTGACCTACCCGTCCACCCACGGCGTGTACGAGACGGGCATCGCGCAGCTGTGCGCGAAGGTGCACGACGCGGGCGGCCAGGTGTACGTCGACGGCGCGAACCTCAACGCGCTCGTCGGGTTCGCCAAGCCGGGCCGGTTCGGGGCGGACGTGTCGCACCTGAACCTGCACAAGACGTTCTGCATCCCGCACGGCGGCGGCGGTCCCGGTGTGGGCCCGGTGGCGGTGCGCGCGCATCTGGCGCCGTTCCTGCCCGGTGACCCGCTGGGCGCGCACACCGACGGGCGGCCGGCGATCTCCGCGGCGAACCACGGGTCGGCGGGGATCCTGCCGATCCCGTGGGCGTACCTGCGGATGATGGGCGCCGAGGGGCTGGCCCGGGCCACCGGTGTGGCGGTCCTCGCGGCGAACTACGTGGCCGCGCGGCTGCGGCAGCACTTCCCGGTGCTGTACGCCGGCAACAAGGGCCTCGTGGCGCACGAGTGCATCCTGGACCTGCGGCCGCTGACGAAGGCGACCGGGGTGAGCGTCGACGACGTGGCGAAGCGGTTGATCGACTACGGCTTCCACGCGCCGACGATGTCGTTCCCGGTGGCCGGGACGCTGATGGTGGAGCCGACCGAGAGCGAGGACCTGGCCGAGCTGGACCGGTTCTGCGACGCGATGATCGCCATCCGCGCGGAGATCGACAAGGTGGGCTCGGGGGAGTGGCCGGCGGGGGACAACCCGCTCGCGAACGCGCCGCACACGGCGGCGATGGTGTCGGGTGACGAGTGGCCGCACCCGTATCCGCGGTCGGTGGGCGCGTACCCGGCTCAGGACCGGGCGGGGAAGTACTGGCCGCCGGTGCGGCGGATCGACGGCGCGTACGGCGACCGGAACCTGGTCTGCTCGTGTCCGGCGCCGGAGGCGTTCGAAAGCTGAGGCGCAGCGCGCCGGGGCGGTGCAGTGCCGCCGCCCCGGCCGGCGCGTCGACCGGTCGGTCGGCGCGTAGGCTCCCTGACGGAGCGTGATCGGTCAGGCGACGAGGGCGTGTCGGGCGGGGCCGCGGTGCGGGGCGATGGTGCTGCCGTCGGGGAGCAGCTCACCGGTGTCCTCGAAGACGATCACACCGTTGCAGAGCAGGCTCCAGCCCTGCTCACGGAAGCAGGCGATGACGCGTGCGGCTTCGCGATCGGTCGCCTCGGCGGAGGGGCAGGTGGGTAGGTGCTGGCACATCGGGTTCTCCGGACTGTGGGGGCACTGTGTCATGGTTCACATGACCAGTGACGCACAGTACCAAGTGAAAGCGCGCGCTATCGAGCAAGGATGCGGCTTGTTCACCCGAAATCGGCTGAACGGATGAGTGTGAACCGACCGGACGGCGTGGAAGCGCTCCCAAAGATGGGGATCGACGTTCCCGCGGCGCCGCCGGAGTGCCGGGGCCGGCTCGTGGAACGGGCCCGGCTGGAATGGTGGCTGGCCGACGGCGGCGACCCGGCGGCGCTCGCCGAGGATTTCCTGGCCGCGCACGGCGTGGCGCTGTCCGACCTGGCCCGGCCGGCCGCCCACGACCCGCACGGGACCTGCGGCGCCGCCCTGTTCCTGTCCGCCGCGGCCGGCGCCCGCGCCGCCGGCGGCCCGGCGGGCGCGCCCACGCCGGCGCCGGCGCTGCCGGACCTGGTGGTGGTGGTCTACGGCCACGCCGACCGGCCCGCCCCGCCGGCCGGCCCCGGACCGGGCGGCGGCTGGTGGCTGGGCCCGTGGCGGGACAGCTGGACACCCGCCGCGCACGCCGAGGCCGTGACGGCGGTCCGGGCGGCCATCGGGCGCGGCGACGTCTACCAGGTCAACGTCGTCGGGCACGCCGCCGCCGCGTACGCGGGCGACCCGCTGCCCGCCCTCGCGCGCCTCGGCGCGCTGCCCGGCGCCCGCTACGGCGGCACCCTGTCCGGGCTCGGCTGGGCGATCGGCTGCGCCTCCCCGGAAACCCTCGTCGCGGTCGAACACGGCCGCCTGGTCACCCGGCCGATCAAGGGCACCCGCCCGGCCACCCCGGCCGGCCGCCGGGAGCTGCTCGCCTCGGCGAAGGAACGCGCCGAGCACGTCATGATCGTCGACCTGGAACGCAACGACCTGGCCCGGGTGGCCCGCACCGGCTCGGTGCGGGTCGACGAGCTGTTCGCCGTACGCCGCTGGTGTGACCTGTGGCAGGCCGAGTCGACGGTGTCCGCGGCGCCCGCCGACGGCCTCGGCCTGGCCGGCCTGCTGCGGGCGGTCTGCCCCGGCGGGTCGGTCACCGGCGCCCCGAAGCTCGCCGCGCTCGACGAGATCGCCGCCCGGGAGCCGGTCGGCCGCGGCGCGAGCATGGGCGCGCTCGGCTGGGTCGGGGCGGGCCGCGTCGACCTGGGCCTGACCATCCGCACCGCCGCCGCGGACGCCGAACGCCTGCACCTGTGGGCCGGTGGCGGCATCACCTGGGGCAGCGACCCGGCCGCCGAGGTCGCCGAGGCCGCCGCGAAGGCCGCCCCGATCCGGGCCCTGCTCGCCGCCTGACCCGCTCCCGTACCTCGACCCGCCGCGCGGCCTGCCGGGACGGCGCCCGGTGGGCGGGGCTCAGGCGTGGGCGAAGGCGTCCAGGGCGGCGACCACGCGCTCGCCCACCCCGTGGCCGCTGCCGTGGCCGCCGGACTCGACGATCTCCAGCCGGGCGTCGGGCCACGCCTGCGTGAGCTGCCAGGCGATGTCCGGCGGGCCGCTGACGTCCAGGCGGCCCTGCACCAGCACGCCGGGAATCCCGGCGAGCGTGCCGGCGTCGCGCAGCAGCTGCCCGTCGGGCAGGAACCCCAGGTTGCTGAAGTAGTGGGTGACCAGGCGGGTGAAGCCCGCCCGGAACACCGGGTCGGCGTAGCGGGGGCTGGCCGAGAACCCGCCGGCCAGGGACACGTGCACGTCCTCCCAGGCGCACCAGTCGCGGGCGGCCCGGTCGCGCACCCGCGGGTCCGGGTCGTTGACCAGCCGGGCGTACGCGGCGGACAGGTCACCGTCACGCTCGGCCGGCGGCGCGCCGTCACGGAACCGGGCCCACTCCTCGGGGAAGATCCGGCCCATGTCCCGGGTCACCCAGTCGATCTCCCGGCGGGTGTTGGCGACCACGCTGAACAGCACCAGCGCGGTGACCCGTTCCGGGTGGCGCTGGGCGTACGCGAGGGACAGCGACGAGCCCCAGGAGGCGCCGCAGAGCAGCCACCGGTCGACGCCCAGGTGCGCGCGCAGCCGTTCCATGTCGGCCAGCAGGTGGGCGGTGGTGTTGACCGACAGGTCGGTGGTCGGGTCGCTGGCGGGTGGGGTGCTGTGGCCGCAGCCGCGCTGGTCGAACAGGATGATCCGGTAGGCGGCCGGGTCGAACAGCCGCCGCCAGGAGGCGCCCGCGCCGGAGCCGGGCCCGCCGTGCACCACGAGGGCCGGCCGCCCGTCGGGGTTGCCACAGGTCTCCCAGTGGATCCGCTGGCCGTCGCCGACGTCGAGCTGGCCCTGCGCGTACGGCTCGATCGGTGGATACATCGGCCTTCCCCTCCCACGACCTGAATGCAACAGCGCTGTTACATTAGCGGACGTGACCGCCACCCCCGACCGTGAGGCCCTCGGCACCCTGCTGCGCCACGTCCTCGAGGTGCTCGACGGCGACGTGGCCGCCGTCTACGCCGACCTCGACCTGCCCGGCTACCGGCCGCGCTACTCACCGCTGGTGCGGGTGCTCGTCGCCGACGGACCCCTGGCGATCCGCGACCTGGCCGCCCGGGTCGGCGTCACCCACTCCGCGGCCAGCCAGACCGTCGCCCAGATGGCCCGCGCCGGCCTCGTCGACCTGGCTCCCGGCGCCGACGCCCGGCAGCGCATCGTCACCCTCACCGACCGGGCGCGCGCCCTGCTGCCGGTGATCGAGGCCGAGTGGGCGGCCACCACCACCGCCATGCGCCGGCTGGACACCGAGCTGCCCGTACCCCTGGCCGACGAGCTGTACGCGGTGCTCGCCGCGCTGCGCCGCCGCCCGCTGCGCGACCGGATCGCCGACACCGGCCTGGCGCCCACCCGGCCGCCGGCCTGAGCGGGGCCGGCGGCCGGGGGTCTCACCGGCCCAGGCGCTGCCAGCGGCGTACGGACAGCGGGAGGAACACGGCGACCAGCAGCAGCGGCCAGGCCACCGCCAGGGCCACCGCGTGCTCGGCCGGCCAGGAGCCGGCGCCCCAGCCGGGGTTGCCGAACAGGTCCCGGGTGGCGGCCACGGTGGCCGACAGCGGGTTCCAGGCGGCGACGGCGGCGAGCCACCCCGGCATGGTGGCCGGGGCGACGAACGCGTTGGAGGCGAAGCCCAGCGGCCAGACCAGGATCTGCAGCGCGGCGACCGTCTCGGGGCGGCGCAGCAGCAGCGCCAGGTACACGCCGAGCCAGATCATCGCGAAGCGCAGGAGCAGCAGCAGCGCCACCGCGGCCAGCGCCGCGAGGGGGCCACGGTGCGGCTGCCAGCCGATCAGAACGCCGCAGCCGAGCACCACGGCCAGGGCCACGGCGGAGTGCAGCAGGTCGGCCACGGCCCGGCCGGAGACCACCGCGGCGCGGCTCATGGGCAACGACCGGAACCGGTCGGTCACGCCACGGGCGGTGTCCACGGCCACGGCCGTGTAGGTGGTCTCCACGCCGAAGAGCATGGTCATGGCCACCATGCCGGGCAGCAGGAACTCCCGGTAGTCGGCGCCGTCGGGCAGTGCCATGGCGCCGCCGAACAGGTAGCCGAACATCAGCAGCAGCAGGACGGGAAACAGCAGGCCGAACAGCACCTCGCCGGGGCGGCGCGCCCAGTGGGCGAGGGTCCGGCGGGTCAGGATCGCGGTGTCGGCGGCGGCCCAGCGGGCCCGGGACAGCGGCAGGACGGTCACGCCGGCACCTCCGTGCGGGAGTCGGTGAGGTGCAGGAACACCTCGTCGAGGGTGGGGCGGCGCACCGCAACGTCGCCGGCGCGCAGGCCGGCGACCTCGACGGCGCGCAGCACCGCGGCGAGCGCGGCGACCCGGTCGGTGACCGGGACGCTGAGCCGCAGCGCGGCGCGGTCGACGGTGGGCGCCGCGCCGGTGGCGGCGGTGACCGCCGCGGCGGCCGCGGCCAGGTCGTCCGGGTGGTGCAGCACCACGTCGATCCGGTCGCCGCCGAGGGTGGACTTCAGCTCCTCCGGGGTGCCGGCCGCGGTCACCCGCCCGTGGTGCAGCACCCGCACGCCGTCGGCGAGCCGGTCGGCCTCCTCCAGGTACTGGGTGGTCAGCAGGACGGTGGTTCCGGCGCCGACCAGGGCGCGTACGGCGTCCCAGACGTCGCTGCGGGCGCGCGGGTCCAGGCCGGTGGTCGGTTCGTCGAGGAACAGCACGGGCGGGTCGACGATCAGCGCGGCGGCCAGGTCGAGCCGCCGGCGCATCCCGCCGGACCAGCCGGCCACCGGCCGGTGGGCGGCCGCGGTCAGGTCGAAGCGGTCCAGCAGGTCGTCGGCGCGCGCCGCCGCGCGGGCCGGGGAGAGGCGGTGCAGCCGGCCGAACAGCACCAGGTTCTGCCGGCCGCCGAGGATCTCGTCGACCGCCGCGTGCTGGCCGACCAGTCCCAGGTGCGCGCGGGCCCGGTCGGCCCGCCGCCGTACGTCGAACCCGGCCACCCGGGCCACCCCGGAGTCGGCGCGCAGCAGGGTGGTCAGGATGCGCACCAGGGTGCTCTTGCCGGCCCCGTTCACGCCGAGCACCGCGCAGACCGTGCCCGCGGGCACCGCCAGGTCGACGCCGTCCAGGGCGACCTGGTCGCCGTAGCGCTTGTGTAGGCCCTCCGCCTCGATCGCTGGTCCGTCCCGTCGCATCGGCCCCTCCGCTCCTCGTCCGGTACGCCGTACCGTACATCATACGAGAAGGGGGGTCGGTACAGTCGGCGGGTGACCACCGAGTACAGCGGCACCGGGGACCCGGCGCGCAGCCTCGCCCTGCTCTGGCGTACCCGGGAGAAGGCCAGCCGCAAGGGCGGCGACCTCTCCGTGGAGCGGATCGTGCGCGCGGCCATCGAGGTCGCCGACGCCGACGGGCTGGCCGCGCTGTCGATGCGCCGAGTCGCCGAACGGCTCGGGGTGGGCACCATGACCCTCTACACGCACGTGCCCGGCAAGGGCGAACTGCTCGACGTCATGCTCGACACCGTCTACGGCGAGACCAACCGCCCCGAGCAGGTGCCGGGCGGCTGGCGGGGCCGGCTCGCCCAGATCGCCCGGGAGAACTTCGCCCTCTACCTGCGCCACCCGTGGCTGCTGCAGGTCGCCACCACCCGCCCGCCGCTGGGCCCGAACCTCATCGCCAAGTACGAGTACGAGCTGGGCGCCGTCGACGGCATCGGCCTGACCGACCTGGAGATGGACGCCGTCATCACCCTGGTCACCGGCTACGTCCACGGCGCGGCCCGTCCCGCCGTCGAGGCGGCCCAGGCCACCCGGCACACCGGGATGACCGAGCAGCAGTGGTGGCACGCCCACGCCCCGTACCTGGAGAAGGTCCTCGACCCGAACCGGTTCCCCCTCGCCGCCCGGGTCGGCACCACCGCCGGGCAGGAGTACCAGGCCGCCGGGGACCCGGCCCGCGCCTTCGAGTTCGGGCTGGCCCGCCTGCTCGACGGCGTCGAGGTCCTTCTCCGCGACCGGGCAGGTGCCGCACCCGCCGGGGTAACGGGCGGCTAGCCTTCCGGGCATGACTATGCGCCCGATCCGGATCATCGGCGACCCCGTGCTGCGCACCCCGTCCGAGCCGGTGACCAGTTTCGACGCCGAGCTGCGCGCGCTCGTGCAGGACCTCATGGACACGCTGCTCGGCGCACCCGGCCGCGCCGGCGTCGCCGCCCCCCAGATCGGGGTGAACGCCCAGGTGTTCGTCTACGACGCCGACGGGCACCGCGGCCACCTCATCAACCCGACCCTGGAGCTGTCCGAGGAACTCCAGGACGACGACGAGGGCTGCCTGTCCATCCCCGGGCTGTACTTCCCGACGCCGCGCGCCCTGCACGCCACCGCGCACGGCGTCGACCAGCACGGCCAGCCGCTCACCATCGCCGGCAGCGGATTCCTGGCCCGCGCCCTGCAGCACGAAACCGACCACCTGCACGGCCGCCTGTACGTGGACACGCTGCGCGGCGACACCCGCCGCCGGGCGCTGCGGGAGATCCGCGCCGGCCGGTTCGACTCGCCCAGCCGGGGCCGCTGACCGGCGACCCGGGGGCGGGTCAGCCGGTCACGGCAGGCGGCGCAGCGCGCACTCGGTGAACTCCGCCACCCGCGTGAAGCCGAGCCGCTCGTACAGACGCACCGCCGGGATGTTGTCCGCCTGCACGTTCAGCGTCACGTGGTCGACGGTGGCCCGCAGCCCGGCGCACACCGCGGCCACGGCCGCCCCGGCCAGACCCCGCCCCCGCACGTCCGGGTGGGTGGTCACATTGCCCAGCGCCGCCACCCGCCACGTCGGCGACCACACGTGCACCCCGGCCACCGCCACCAGCCGGCCGCCCTCCCGCACCCCGACATACCGGCCGGTGTCCAGCATCCGCGGGTCGAACCAGTTGCCCGGGTACGCGGCCGCGTACAACTCCCGCAGCTCCGGCAGGTCGGCGCGGCCCAACGGCGCACCGGCCGGCGCCACCGCAGCCAGCCGGGCCGGGTCGGTCAACGCCATCCGGTGGTGCGCGGCCTCGTCGGACACCGCGTACCAGCGGGACACCGTCGCGTCCAGGCCGGGGGAGAGGTGCGCCCACAACCGGGCCGGCAGCACCGGCGCCGCCTCGGCCAGCAGCGCCGCCAGGTCCCCGGCGCGCTCCGGCGGCGCGAACGCCAGCAGCGTGGGCAGCTCGACACCGTGGTAGAGCAGCACCACCTCGTCGCCCCGGCGGAACCACGACGTGTACGGCCAGAAGAAGTCGTCCAGGTCACCCAACTGGTACGCGTGCAGCACCGGATCCCGCCCCAGCAGCTCGGCGAGGACGACACGGTCGTGTTCGGCGCGCACAGCCACCCGCCGATGATCACACGCCGACGGTCAGCGCCTCACGCCGCCACCCACTGGTCGTAGCCCAACTTGCCCACCAGCGCCACCACCACGACCAGCAGCACCACCCGCACGAAACCCGAACCGCGCCGCAACGCCATCCGCGCGCCCACCGCCGCCCCGGCCACGTTGCACACCGCCATCGCCGCGCCCAGCAGCCACCACACGTGCCCGGTCGCCGCGAACACCACCAGCGCACCCAGGTTCGTGCCCGCGTTGACCACCTTCGCCATCGCCGACGCGTGCACGAAGTCCGACCCCAGCAGCGCCGTGAACGCCAACACCAGGAACGTGCCCGTGCCCGGCCCGATCAACCCGTCGTACAGGGCGATGCCCAGCCCGGCCACCGCCACGGCCGTCACCACCCGCACCGGCGTGCGCCGCTCCGGATGCGACACCACCCCCAGCCGCGGCCGGGTCAGCACGAACACCGCCACCGACACCAGCACCACGAGCAGCACCGGCCGGTACGCCCCCGCCGGCACCGCGCCCGCCAGCGCCGCACCCAACCCGGCGGTCAACACCGCCAGGCCCGCGGCCGGCCCGGCCACCGCCCAGTCCAGCTTCGTGCGCCGCGCGTACGTCACCGCCGCCGTCGACGTACCGAAGATCGCGGCCAGCTTGTTCGTGCCCAACGCCGTCGCCACCGGCACCCCCGGCGCGCCCAGCAGCAGCGCCGGCAGCAACAACAGGCCACCGCCGCCCACCACGGCGTCCACCCAGCCCGCCACGGCGGCCGCGCTCAACAGGGTCGTCAGCGACAGAGGATCCACGGGCCGCCATTCTGCCCACCCCCACCACCCCGGCGGGACGCCCTGTGGCCAGCCTCACCGCAGCTCAACGCCCCCGCAGCCGCCGCAACCACAACCCCAGCGACGCCACCGCCACGAACACCAGCATCGAACACAGCAACGCCTTCAGCACCGGGCAAGCCTGCCACGCGGACGTAGGGTGTGCAGGTGCGCCTGGCCACCTTCAACCTGCTGCACGGCCGGTCCCTCACCGACGGACTCGTCGACCCCGACCGGCTCGCCGCCGCCGTCACCGCACTCGACGCCGACGTCCTCGCCCTGCAGGAGGTCGACCGCGACCAGACCCGCAGCGGCCGCCTCGACCTCACCGCCATCGCCGCCCGCGCCCTCGACGCCCCCGAACACCGCTTCGCCGCCGCCGTCGTCGGCACCCCCGGCGAACAGTTCCGCCCCCTCACCCACGACGACGACGGCCACGGCGAACCCCTCTACGGCGTCGGCCTGGTCAGCCGCCACCCCGTCC